>JAITAR010000039.1 GCA_031284025.1 Rickettsiales bacterium
GAAGAAAAGAGAAAGAAAGAGGAAGAAAAGAGAAAGAAAGAGGAAGAAAAGAGAAAGAAAGAGGAAGAAAAGAGAAAGAAAGAGGAAGAAAAGAGAAAGAAAGAGGAAGAAAAGAAAGAGTGGGAAGAAAAAATAGTAAAAATGGTAAAGAAAAAATTGGAAAATAATAAAAAAGAAAAAGAGAAAATTGATGAAAAGCGGTCAAAAAAAGTAGAAGAACTGTTAGATAAAAACTCAGAAAAGGAAAAATTAGAAGAATTAAAAAATGATCTTGATAATTCTCAAGAAAATATAGAAATATCACCAAAAGAAACGATGATAATATCTTCACCACTAGAAGTAATACTAGAAGAAGATAAATCCTCAACAGATAGTATAGAAAATTTAGAAGAAGAAGAAGAAAAAGAAGAAGAAAAAGAAGAAGAAGAGCATGCAGTAGATGATTTATTTAAGGAAAGCAAGTCAGAATTAATTTTAACTAAAGTAGATTCACCTAATTCAGTTGAAGAAAAGTTTTCTGATTCAGATTTAAAAGCTTTAAAAGACATAGTGGAAATATTGGTACCTGAGTTTCCATTAGAAGAAAATGAAAATTCAAAAGAAAAAGAAAAAGAAAAAGAAAAAAAATCAAATAATCTAGATTTAAGTGAAGAAAAGCTAAATAATTTAATTAAAGAAGAGTTAGATGATTTAAGTGAAGAAGAACAATTGCAATTGGCAATGGAGGCGTCATTAGAAGGAAGTGAAAATTCAGAAGAAGAAAAAAAGTCAGAAGAAAAAGATTTAAATAATTTAAGTTTAATTAAAAAAGGGTTTTCTGATTCAGATGAAGAAGAACAAGAACTATCGAAAAAGACAATTAAGAATTCAAAAAAAGGAAAAAAGTCAAAAAGAAAAAAGTCAGAAGAAGAAGATTCGGAAGAAGAAGATTTAAGTTTAATTAAAGAAGAGTCTTCTGATTTAAATGGAAAAGAACAAGAACTGTCAAAAGAAGAAAATTCAGAAGAAAAGAATGAAAAGAAAATAGAAGAAGAGAGTTCACCTAGAGAAAATTCACCTGAAGAAGAAAATATAGAAGTAGAGAAAAATAAAAAGGAGAAAACAAAAGAGAAAAACCTTGAGACAGGAAAAAATAATGAAGTAGAAAAAAATAATGAAAATCTAGCAAAAGCTGAAAATAAATCTGAAAATTCCAAAAAATCTGGAAGAAAAATATCTAGAGAAGAGGTAAATGAACTTCCTAGAAAAGTTTCCAAGATTGTTATGATGGAAAATATGGAGAAATTTGGAGATATATATGACAGAAATGAATATAGTAGAGAAGCTGGCACATTTAAGTCAGACTGGAAGGTAAATTATGTTCATGCTGGTCTAAAGAATTCTCTAGAGAACAATGTGGTTGGCATTCTACTAGATACTAACTATCTCTCCAAAGATGGCTCGATGATTTTTGGTATTAACGGTAGTCTCGACAAACATAGCATCACCGGAAATAAAAGCAAAACAAAGGTAAATGCTATAACCTTTGGCATCTACGGGGGATTTGTTGGGAATAGATTTGATGTTCAGTCAGCTGTAGCTTTTGGTGAAAGCAACTTTGCTCTAAAGAAAGGTTTAGACTATAGATCTAGATTCTCAGGTCACATAGTTAGCTTTGACACAAAGATTGCGGCTAGATTTAGACCAACAGATTTTGTACTACTACGCCCATTCGTAGGAGTTCAGATAGTTGAACTATCTTTTGGAAGTTTCATAGAGAAAAATCCACTAATTGGCCGATCTATTGTGAAGCACAGTTTAACAGCTATTAACTTTGGTGTAGCTTTAACCTCTACTGATATTTTTCCTATAAATCTACATATGAACATTGGAGGAAAATATATTATTTCTGATGGAACTATGTTTAGCATAAGCAGTGGCATTGGCTATAAAGTAAAAAATAATATTACTCTAGGAACAGATATTAATTATCAAGGTAATAAAAATATGAAAATATTCGGACTTAGCCTAAAAGTTGAAGTAAATTTCTAGTAAAATTGACATCCAATTTAACTAGCAAGCCTCCTCTAGAAAATAGGGGAGGCTTTTTCATTGGTTTCAATGGACATTCCATAGCAGGTACCCTGCGAATCGCAAAATAGAAACTTGGACCTTAGTCTGTACAGTTGGTCTGCAGCAAATTACGAATTATAAATTCTGGTAGCAGCAAATTTGTCAAGAACGGTTTTCAGGTATTTGCCGGTTAAATTATCGGTCTGCTCCGCCACCTCTTCGGGAGTTCCCTGGGCTACTACGTAGCCACCGTCATTGCCACCTCTGGGCCCAATGTCTATAATCCAGTCCGATGTCTTTATAACATCTAGATTATGCTCTATAACCATGACCGTGTTCCCCTGTTCAACCAATTTATGCAGAACCGCCAGTAACTTTTTAATATCATCGGAATGTAAACCTGTCGTTGGCTCGTCTAAAATATATATGGTATTGCCAGTATCCTTTTTGCTAAGCTCTTTTGCTAATTTTATTCTCTGGGCTTCTCCCCCCGATAGGGTTGTAGCTGACTGACCTATTTTTATGTAGCCAAGCCCAACGTCTCTGAGAGCTTTAAATTTATCGTAGATTAATGGCTCTCTGGCAAAAAATTTGCAAGCTTCTTCTACCGTCATGTCAAGCACTTCAGCTATATTCTTGCCGCCGTAGGTTATTTCTAGCAGATCTCTGTTGTATCTTTTACCGTTGCAGATAGGACATTGAACAAATACATCCGGCAGAAAATGCATTTCTATTTTTATGCTGCCATCACCTTGGCAGTGTTCGCATCTTCCACCCTTAACGTTGAAGGAGAAATGATTCACCGAAAATCCTCTTTCCTGAGCTTCAGTAACGTTAGAAAACAGATCTCTTATGTAGGTAAAAATACCAACGTAGGTGCTAGGATTGGATCTTGGTGTTCTGCCGATGGGAGATTGGTCTATTTGAATGATTTTGTCGATGTTGTTAAGACCATCTATTCTGTCGTAGAGGGCTGGGATTACCTTGGCGTTCATGAGCAGACGTGACAGTGCTCTGTATAAAGTTTGGAGAACTAGGGTCGACTTACCTCCTCCGGATACGCCGGTTATGCTACAAAAAATCCCCAGGGGGAAGTCTACAGTCAGATTTTTCAGATTATTGCCTCTGGCGTTCACTACAGTTATTTTCTTCTGTGGATTGAATTTTCTTCGCTTTTGCGGCACTGGAATTGACCGACGACCACCGAGATAGGCTCCTGTCAAACTGTTGGGATTGTTTATCACCTCTTCGGGAGTACCCTCGGCTACAATTTGACCTCCATGTATTCCGGCACCGGGTCCAATGTCTACAAGCCAGTCAGCCGCCATCATAGTTTCCTCGTCGTGTTCGACCACTATGACGGTATTACCGAGATCTCTTAGAGTTTTCATCGTCTTTATGAGTTTTTGATTATCTGACTGATGTAAACCAATGGATGGCTCATCCAAAACATATATCACGCCGGATAAACCTGTAGCAATCTGCGTTGCTAGCCTTATTCTTTGACTTTCACCGCCCGATAGAGTACCAGACTGTCTACTTAGTGTTAGGTACTCAATGCCAACGTCCATCAGAAAACTAAGTCTACTCTCTATCTCAGATATTATTCTATCGGCAATAATTTTTTTGCTGCTGTCCAAAATGTTATCTAGATTCTTGAAAAATTTGTAAACTTCGCCTATGGACATGTCGCAGACCTCTCCTATGTGTTTTCCGTCAACTTTAACGCTGAGAGCCTCTTCATTTAACCTGTATCCTCTGCAACAGTTGCAGACTTTAAGACTTTGATATTTTCCCAGTTCGTTTCTAAGTAATTCATCTTTAGCCTGCAGATATCTTTCATTTATTATATTCATGACCCCGATGAATTTTGTGGAAAACGTTGAAGACAATGTATTTTCCTCCACTTCTATTTTAACTTCATCATTACAGCCATACATTATTATATTTTTTACTTCGTCCGTGTATTTCTCGAATGGAGTGTCCAGATTAAAATTATATTTGTTGCCAATCTGCTCCAGAGTTTTGAGATATACCCTGGCTGTCGCATCAATTTTAAATGGATCGAGAGCTCCCTGATTTATGGTTAGGGTAGGATCCAGAACAATTAATTGCTCACTGAACATCAACTCAGTCCCAAGTCCATCACACTTGCTGCAGGCTCCAAATGGATTATTAAAGGAGAACATCTTTGGCTCTATACTTTCTATAGTCATACCGGATTCTGGGCAGCTGTACTTATTAGAAAACCTTATGAACTCACCCTTTCTGTACTGCTTTGTCTTTATTGTGAAACTTTCTATATTTTTTGGCAGTTCATCAATTTGTACAAATATAACGCCGTTGCTATGCTCTATACCTTTGGCTATGGTAGCCACGACTCTTTTTTCTATACCTGAATCAACGGTAAAGTAATCTAACACAAGATCTATGTCATGTTTTACAGCCTTATCGAGTTTGGGCAGAGTATTTGTTATATCTACAATTTCACTGTCAATTCTTATTCTTGAAAAATTTAATTTTTTTATTTTTATCAGTTCCTTTCGGTGTTCTCCTCGGGATTGCTTTATGTAGGGAGCAAATAGTGTTATTTTAGTTTTGGAAGGAATAGACATTATATCATTAGTCATACTGTTCACGCTTTGGCTCTCCAATGGTTTCCCCGTAGCAGGAGAATAGGGAATACCTATCCTTGAAAACAGCAGCCTA
This sequence comes from Rickettsiales bacterium, assembly GCA_031284025.1. Taxonomy (GTDB): domain Bacteria; phylum Pseudomonadota; class Alphaproteobacteria; order Rickettsiales; family UBA1997; genus CALXRO01. Next base: position 4,762 of record JAITAR010000039.1, read on the forward strand.
AGATAGTCATATATTTCTGTGACAGTACCAACCGTAGATCTGGGGTTCTTACCAATTGCCTTCTGATCTATTGCTATGGATGGAGATAGACCAGTTATATGGTCCGCTTCCGGCTTAGTCTGGACATTCATAAACTGCCTAGCGTAGGTGGACAGACTTTCGATGTATCTTCTCTGCCCCTCGGCATATATTGTATCAAAGGCCAATGATGATTTACCAGAACCACTCAATCCCGTGATTACCACCAACTTGTTCTTAGGAACATTTATGTTTATATTTTTTAGGTTATTTTGTCTTGCTCCTATTATCTGTATAAAATCATTTTCTTTGATCATCCAAAGATTCAATATATATCATGTAAGCCCATCTTACAAACAAATAGTCACTAATTGCAATAGATTTGCTATAACTCGCTAGCAGTTTCCACCATGGTAGATTCAACCCTATCCACGCCATAGGTTTCTCTAATTCTTTTGATCTCCAATTCTCTAAGACAAAATTCCTTTGGTAGTCGAATGGTTTTACCAGCTACAATTATATTAATTTCTGGACATTTGCTAACATCATCAATTTTTGTTTGTTTTATTATGCCTGATAATTCATCTACACATTTTTCATTAGATATAAAGATACTAATTTTTTTGGCAAAAATGTTCCTTCTACTAGGAGCTTCTTTTTTATCCGCTACTTTTCGTGATTCACCAAAATTTGACTGATTTTCATTTTTTTTCTTCGCTCGGCCGAACTTTTTCAACCCACTTTTGGTGTTTTTTAGATATTGATCCAAAGGCCACAGATCTCTTGCGTTTATGCGAATTCCCGAATCGTCTCTACGCACGCTACATTCAAAAACAACGTGACTATGTCTACTATCATCGATTAGATCCTTATTTTGAGTTATCATATCGCTGTTAAATATAGATACCTCCACCATCCCCGTTGGATCGGATAGCGATATGTAAGCGTATCTGCCCCTGTCACCGGATCTCACCGAAGTACTTATGATTACGCCAGCCATTCTAACTATAGAATTATCATCGATGTCATCACCCATTTCATCGAAAAATACTATACCCTTAGATGCCAATTCCTGTTTAAGGGTATCCAGAGGGTGATTTCCAAAATAGAATCCAAAAGCTTCGAACTCTCCCTGAAACCTCTCGTGACCTATCCAATCATCACTACTCACCAATTTCGGCAGTAGCTTTATATTACTGGAGGAGCAATCAAAGAGGCTGATCTGCGGACTATTTTTTTCATCTTCAACTATCTTCGCATAGCTAGCCAGCGTCTCAAAAGAATCGTAGATCTGTCGCCGATTATCATGGATACAGTCAAAGCTACCTGATTTGGATAGTGAATCCATAGTTTTTTTATTGACAATTTTACTGCCGATCCTTCTGCAAAAATCGAAAATATCTACAAATCTACCATTCTTAGCCCTTTCTTCCATCAAATCTCTCATCATATCCTGACCAACCCCCTTGATGGCACATAGACCATATCTTATGGCCAATTCCCTATCTTTGTGATAATACTCTTTGCCCCTATTCTTCCTTTCTCCATCATCTGCATTGACCAGTTCAACTCTGAAAAAAGCGTCAGATAGGTTTATATCGGGAGGAAGCACTTTTATGGCATGCTTCTTTATATCTTGCAAATAATAGTTTATTTTATCCGTATTCATTATTTCCATATTCAGAGTGGCAGCCATAAATTCAACGGGATAGTGAGCCTTAAGGTATGCGGTTTGATAGCTTACAATGGCATAGGCTGCCGAATGAGCCTTATTAAAGCCATATTCTGCAAATTTTGCAAGCAAATCAAATATTTCCCCACTAGTCCTACAGTCAATGTCACTGTGGACTTTGCAACCACTGATAAAAACATCCTTCTGCTGGTCCATTTCCTCTCTGATTTTTTTCCCCATAGCCTTTCTCAGTATGTCCGCAGCCCCCAGAGTGTAGCCCGCAAGAGACTTTGCTATGTCCATCACCTGCTCCTGATATATAATTATACCATAGGTGTCTTTCAGAATTGGTTCCATCTTCGGATGCATGTATTCTATTTTTTCCAGGCCGTGTTTTCTTCTAATGTAGGTGGGAATATTGTCCATAGGACCTGGTCTATAGAGAGAAATCAAAGCTATGATATCCTCTATGCTGTCTGGTTTGATCTGCTTTAACATGCCTATCATACCAGAGGATTCAACTTGAAATACGCCGAGGGAATCAGCATTTCTTAGTAATTCAAAAGTCCGATGGTCTTCTAGAGCTAGATTATCCACGTCAATTTTCAGACCTCTAGCCCACTCTATAAAATTGACGGCGTCATTTATTACAGTCAGTGTTTTTAGACCGAGAAAATCAAACTTAACAAGCCCCGCCTCTTCGCAATATTTCTTATCATATTGCACCACAGGCATATCTGCATATTTATCAAAATACAGAGGACATATTTGCTCGAGAGATTTTCCAGCTATGACTATTCCAGCTGCATGGACAGATGAATGCCTGTTTAGGCCCTCCAGCTGCATTGCTATGTCAAACAGCCTGAGTATTTCTGGATCGCTCTGTCTTTTAGCCCTCAGATCCGCATCCATTTCCAGTGCCTCGCTCAGAGTGGCATTAAACGGAATCATCTTACTGATTCTGTCGACTTCTCCATAGCTCATCTCCAACACACGCCCTACATCTTTCACGACAGCCCTAGACTGTAGCTTTCCAAATGTGATTATCTGCGCCACCTTATCCTTTCCGTATTTATTTTGCACGTATTCTATAGTCTTTGCCCTTCCCCTTTGGCAAAAATCTATGTCAAAATCTGGCATGGATACTCTCTCGGGATTTAAAAATCTTTCAAAAAACAGCCCGAACTTTATTGGATCAAGCTCGGTAATTTTCAAAGACCAGGCTACTACCGAGCCTGCACCAGAGCCTCTGCCTGGTCCAACGGGAACACCGTGAGTTTTGCTCCAAACTATAAAATCCGCAACGATGAGAAAATAACCGGCAAAATCCATCTGCGTTATTACGCCAAGTTCGAATTCCAACTGGTCAAGGTAACGCTTTCTAATATCACTCTGGCTATCCTCCGCAGTAATATTTTCCACCAGAAATTTATGCTTCAGACGTTCCTCCAGACCAATCTTTGAAGCTCTTCTAATTTCATTCACCTCGCTGACACCATTTGGCAAATCAAAGTGTGGAAGCATGGGTGCTCTCCTGTGAACTACCGCAGAAATTTTTTTAGCTATAGCCACGGTGTTTTCTGTCGCTTCCGGTATATCTCTGAATAGTTCCAGCATTTCCTCTTCGGACTTAAAATAGTGTTCAGAGGTCAATTTTGGTCTATTTGTCTCAGCCACATATCTTCCATTAGCTATGCAGGATAGGGCATCCTGAGCTTCGAACATTTCTTTTTCGTAGAAATAGCAGTCATTCGTCGCAACCAGAGGGATATTATATCTGTAGGCCACATCTATGAATCCACGCTCCAAATCTATTTCACTGCCAAGTCCATGCCGAGAAATTTCCAGATAGAAATCATCCCTGAAAAGGCCAGAAAAATACTCCACTATGCTATCGATTCTGTCCCGCCTTCTCTGGGCTACAGCCTTTCCTATGACACCATCCACCCCTCCAGAGAGAACTATTAGTCCCTCACCCTTCTTAACCAGATCATCAAGTTTTATATGGGGTTTCAGATTTATTTCTCTCTCCAGGTAGCTTTCGCTAACCAATGACATCAAATTCAGCAGGCCCTGTTCGGTCTTTGCCAGCAAAACAATTTTGCAAAAGTTTTCTTCAATGTTTTCTATCGACTGGGAGTTAATGATGATATCATCTGTCAAAAATCTATTTGCCTCTAGCACAACTTCACAGCCAATGATTGGCTGTATTCCCTCTTTCATGGCGGCTAGTGAGTACTCCATAACGCCAAACATGTTGTGGCTATCGGTTATCGCCGCAGCTGGCACCGCATTATTTTTCAGATTCCTAACAAAATCCTTTAGCCTTATGGTACCACTGCAGAGTGAATACTCACTATGAGTTCGAAGATGAATAAATTTGGTCATTGGCTAAAATACACGATTATCGTTAACGAATTTTCGTAATGATCTTCGATGGAAGATAGATCACTTTCTGTTAAAATGCCAGTATTTTTAAAATCATATGTAATTCCTAGAAGTCAAATACTTGATTTAAAACTTTCGATGGGTACCAATTCCACCATTTATATAGAAAAATAAGCTCTATGGTGAAAAATTTTAGACTAGAGGGAGTCACAGTGGCAGCGCTAGATTACTACAAAAAACATCTGAAACATATCTACTGGCTGTTTTCATTAGTATTATGTGTATCGCTGTTCGTGGCAACAAAATTTAGCTATACGAACAGTGACGATGCCTGGTATGCAATGGTGGGAAGAGGCATAGCCGAAGGAAATATAATGCTGAAAGGTTGGATAGGCAGTTCAATGTCCCACTATTTCCCCTATGGGCTGGTGGAAGCCTTCTGGTCTCTGTTTATACACAAATACAGAGATGTCCATGCACTGTCCATTATATCCCTCTCCATTTTACTGTTCGCTGTGATGTGGCTGACTCTTAAAATACTGTTGGGAAAGAATCCTCGAATGTTTTCGCTGTTGACTATGGCTGCCATAGTGGCAGCAATGGAACCATGTGTACTAAGTGATTCCTTCGCCCATCTGGCACCTCTGATTCCTACTCTTCTTACCACCTGTTTGTACTATGGTAGTCGAAAGGACAGATGGGTAAACTATCTAATTGCTTTTCTGATTGCCTGTTGGAGCGATGCCTACTGTCTGGCATATTTTTTCATTCCCCTGATTGGAGAGAATGTTCTATTTTTTCTGAAAACTAGAAAAGTCGATTATCATCTAGGCTGGGTAATACTCGGTGTGGCTATCTATCTAGTTCGCTCTGCACTAATGACAAAATTAGGAATTGGTATGTTTATCAATGTACAAGATATAAACTTGAACACAATGGGTAGGTTTAAGCAAATTTGTTGGATAACACCTCTTGAGCATCTTGGCTTGAGAGTACTTAATATTTATCGGGAGTTTAGCCACATGTATTCAGCCTACCTCTGGAATAAGATGGTGATTAGAGCTCTACCAAATCTTTATTTTACTATGTTGATGCTGATATCGCTGTGGCTACACCACAGCTATTTCAGAGAAATTTGTGAAGAGAAGAAATTTCCAGAAAAACATAGATTTATGGTATTTCTACTTATAAGTTCTTTGTTTATCTATGCACTATTATTTTTTACCGTAGTACCAATCTGGCATAGATATATTAGCGGCCCATTTTTGAACGGTCTCATCATGTTGGCCTATTGGCTAAATGTAAAATTTGACTCCGACGGTGAGCTGGGAGTTATATCGCTAATGACTCTTTTATTCTCTTTGCTAGTACAAATAAACGATGGTCGCTACAGAATGGACCAGCGTTTGATCGATAGGCGAAAAATGGCAGCAATCATTCGTCAGGAGAATCTTCACGGAGGCTATGCCTGGTTTGGTAACGTCCAGTCAATGAATTTCATTCTCAACGAGCAGAAGATTGCCATCGTTCGTGGCTGTCCATGTACTCTGTGGGAATGGGAAATTGATAAAAAAACGTTCTGTCAGGACAAATTTGATTTTGTCCTTTCCCCCATAGATGCTAGGAATAACGCGATGGGCTGGGAAAACTGGGAATGTGAGAATAGTAGTGACGTACTAAAACAATTTGGCATTCCAAAAAAGACAGTTGATGTGGGAAGTATACGTCTCTACATCTACGATGACATAACAGGTGTGCTGGAACCAGCTAGACTGTGCAGCGGAATATCTAAAAATAAGTAATTGCTAGCTAACGGTTCTCAGCCATAAATTTTCCACAGAAGCTTTTTCTATGGTAATTTTCTACTAGGCCGTATTTTACTATGGCCTCGATGTGCTCTGCTGTGCCATAGCCTTTGTTTTTTGCCCAGTGATACTGTGGATAAACGCTATCAATGCTACGCAGCTCACGATCTCTTAGAACCTTTGCTATGATGGAGGCACAGGCTATTGAGTAGCTCATTCTATCGCCTTTGATCACCGCCAGAGCGCTAACATTTATTTCTGGTACAAAATTACCGTCGACTATAGCCACATCAACGCTAATTCCGTAACGATCCACTAAATTTCTATAGGCTTTTGCCATCGCCATTTTAGTAGCATTAAGAATATTGATTCTGTCTATTTCCAGCGAATCTATCGCACCAACGCCGTAGTATAGTAGATTTTTATCTTCAAATTCCATTATTCTCTCGAATATTGACTCTCTCTTCTTTTCTGGAATCATTTTTGAGTCATCCAAACCTTCCGGATAGCTCGTTCTACTCAACACCACACAGGCTGCATAAACTGGACCACACAGAGGTCCTCTGCCGGCCTCGTCAATGCCAACCACCACTCCCGGCAAACTATCTTCTATTTCAAACGAAGGCATTGGCCATTGTGTGTTGTGTTATAGAACAAACCCTTAGTATTCATTCTGAGACTTTTTTATGCTGTCAATTTTGTTTAACGTATGTTTTATATAGTGATGGTCAAAGCGATATATCTGAAGTTCAATTACTAGAGCCTTCTCTGCATATAGCATGGCCCTTTTCTCCATGTTCTGTTGTTTGTAAAAGTCAGACATGTAGCTGTATAGAGTGGCCAACTGTTTCCTTCTATTTTTAAGTTCACTCTCAGCTTTGAAATAGTTACTTTCTGCCTCTAACATTGCCCCACTCTGCTCTTTCAGGAAACCCAGCAGCAAGTTATTACAACAGCCACTTCCCATATTGTTTTTTCTGTATATCTCATCCAATTCGTCATAAATTTTCAGAGCTTCACGCCTAGTTTCTGGAATGCTGCCATAGATCTTTAGCGAAGCCAATTTTTCCATAATATCTACTTTTTTATAGATGTCACTTCTGTTTTCCATAAGACCACTAGCAGTCTCTAGATATTGAATTGCCAGTGCTGGGTTTCTGCAATGGGATGAAAAGTCCAACATGTATGCTAGATTCATATAGGACTGATAGTCGTGGGTTTCATTCTTATATTTTTCTGCCTTCTCAATAGCTATGGTGCAGGATTTGTTGGCCATTTCCTGTTCTCCCAAATATTCATAGTTCAAGCACTCCAGATATTTAGATTTAGAATATAGTAGGTCATTTTTAATTTTTTTTGCCATCTTGGCAGCCAAGGCAGAAAATTTAAGTCCATTTGAATAGTTTCCATATTCATAGTATACATCAGAAAGCTTAAGCAGCAGCCATATATATGCCTTTTTCTTCAACTTTCCCATGCCTAGGGCGTACTTGTAGTAATTTATAGCTTCAAAATTATTTCCCCTTATTCTCATAATATCTCCCAAACTAACTAAAGTTTGGGTTTTATCTCTGTCTTTTTCCTTAAAATCAAGGATGATTATGCTATTTGTGTAGTTTGCTAGAGCATTTTCATAGTCTCTTTTGACCATATACAGATCCGCCAGCATTCTATAGTTATCACTGAGATTTATTTTTTGACTGCTATTACTTGCAACTGAGGATATAGTCAGAAGGGTATCTATAGCTTTCTCATATTTACAACTTTTTTGGTAAAATCTGGCCAAAAGTGTATGGCTGGATAGATCAAATTTGTCAGCCTCTACAATTTTTCTGTAGTATCCCTCTATTTGCTGAGGTTTCTGAAATGCTATGTCGCAGGCCAGTGCCATCAGTAGATGCTTTTTCGGAAAAGAGTAATTATCTACATGAGTAAAACCAATTAAATTAATTTTATCATAAAATTCTGGAATATTACCATCCTTTAGAAGAGAAAACAAATTTTTTCTGTCCTGTTTTCTGATAAAACCTCTCCTTTCCAATTCGTATATGACACCTATTATTTTCGAGTATACATCGTAGTAGTATTTAAAACTTTCTTCTTCACTGAGACATGAATTCAACACCCTAGATTCGTTCTGTTTTAGATACTCTTTTATGTTTTTGACCTTTATTTGAGCATATTTACTATCTATTTTCTTTATCACATTAATTTTTAATGTCGACGCAAGCAGCAACAGCACCACCGCCACCGCTAGAATGATATATCGGAACACTGCAGTCTTGCCATGTTTCATAGTGAATATATAAATAAAAATGATACCAAACGCCAATGATAATATATAACTTTCAGTAAAATGCAATATTTTGATAGTGGACTGTCATCATGGATCCCAAGACAGTCGTAGCAGCTGTTGATACTATCTTCTCACTAAATTGTCTGAATCGATTTCCCCAGAAATCTCCATATAGCCGACAAAACCAATCAAAATACAAAATGCCGACCACACGTAGGAGCGTATTATGTAAAAATGGCCTAGAATTAGGAGAATCATAGTCAGAAAGAATACTGCAAAAATTCCCATAAATTTTTTGCCAAATTTATTCGCTAAATAGTGATATATTTTGATTTCCGCTAGAGTAAATACGGTCGCTCCGAAGACGTCAAATAGATTATGAAAATTACAGCGAATCAAAGCAAATCCAAGGCCACCTATTATGGTAGCTAGTGCAATTTTCATTCGGCGATCATCGATGGCGTATAAAATATAGCCGTAGAACATGGCAGAGGCATGCATGTGACCGCTAGGGAATGCATAACCTAAACCTAGATGTGGATACAGCGGAATTCTGAAGAAATTTTTCAGAAATGAATTAAATACTATAGCAAAACATATAAAACACGTAGCTATTCCGTAATATTCCCTTCGATGTAGCAAAATTCCTGCTATGACGATGGGAATTATAAGTTCCATGTGTCCAAACAGCAGAAAGAAACGCGCCAAAAAGTAGCTACCGATGCTCAGATACCTATTCTTAAACAGCCAATGTCTCTTTTCCGTCGTTTTTCTATCCAAAATAGGTGAACCTTTAGTCATATTTTCGGCTGGAATTAGTCCAAAAAATTCCAGACCTAATTTTTCCACCGTATTTTTGGCAAACTCCATATTTTCCGGCCTATCATCGACAAATACGACCCTTTTAAATTTGTACCTAGAATTCTGTCGAAAAACACCGTCAAAAAGTGACTGCAGGTCTACATCGCTCGATAGAGTTTTAGTTCCCCTGACATTAATTCCATGGAACTCCGATAGGATAACTTTAACTCCTCTAGACTGCAAACTATCGATGGTATTCGCCCAGTCAAAGGATGGCATCTCGCTCTCCGAAACAGATTCTAATGTTTTATGGCAAAAAATGTAGGCTCTATTTTTAATGGTTTCTATCCGTTCCCCCTTAGAATGGCCAAGGGTTAGCAGTAAATAGTCACGAATGGCCATCTCCAGTAGAAATTTTTTTCGATAATTTCTGAAAGCATACTCGCATAGCTCTCCGCCGGCTCTACTGTAGTTGAAAATTAGCAGCGTATTCTCACCAATTTTTTCAAATTCAGTCCGTACCTGATCAGCTCTATCTACCTCTATGATTTTGGCTTCCAATTCAAATGCAGTTAGAAAGGTACATAGAAATGCAATTTTGATCGCCTTAATCATGATATCTATCCTCAATAGTTCTTCATATTAAACATAAATATAAATTCAGCTTCCAAGTTAACCGCTAGGCCAACCCATCTCCTGGTTACTGAGATCCTAAACTATTACTGTATAAAATTTTTAAAAAGTCCACTATGATTTGGAAGAGCAAATCGTTGAGAACTGAATAGCTACAGTTCATTTTTCCGAATGTCTCTGCTGTTTAGATGGATTAGAATCCAGATTAATCACTCATAATATTCTTTCTGCAAACTCTAGCTAATGGATATTTAATCAGAGATAATGAGAAAGAGGAAGAGGAAGAATATAGTATAGTAAAAAAATCAAATTTAAAATCTATGAACTCTGGAGCAGTAATTAGATCTAGAATATTTCCAGGAGATAATGACTGCCGCCGAATCTTTATAAATACTCCGAAAGATATGGATCTTTTAGAGATAGCTGCAGCTGATGGAAACTATGATTTTGGCAGTATCTATGACATTGTATTTCTAAAGAAATCAAATGATCCAAAGACACTGAAAAAAATGTTAGTAGTCCCTCCTCTGATCACAGCCGGCGCTTGACTTTAAAATTCCCAGTGGGTACCAATTCCGCCATTGATATGGAAAAACAAGCTCTATGGCAAAAAACTTTACAAAAAACTTTAGACTAGAGGGAGTCGCGATGGCAGCGCTAGACTACTGCAAAAGACATCTAAAACATATCTATTGGCTATTTTCACTGCTGTTGGGTGTATCGCTGTTTATGACGACAAAATCTAGCTACACACATAGTGACAATGCCTGGTATGCG
>JAITAR010000105.1 GCA_031284025.1 Rickettsiales bacterium
GCAAATTTAGCGAGGAGGGCGCAGGAGTTTTAAATTTAACGATAGATGGTGGCAGCCATCACCTGGTGGCTAGCAGTTTAAATTTGACTATGGCTCTAGATCTGGCCAATTTCAGACCATTCATATCCCTCGGTGCCAGCTATCTGCTATCCTACTCTAGTCCAGAGATCTCTGCCAGCTTTAGAGAATACTCCAGCTCGGGCAAATTGAAAAGTAGAGGTACGAATGTGGGCAAACTTTCTGGCTCTGTGGCTCTGGGTCTGGGCTATCAGTTGAATAAAAATGTGTCAGTTTCTTTGGGTGGCAGTTATAGTGGTGCTAGTGGCTACAGGTCATTTTCTGGAGAGATTACCTTTGGCTGTAATTTCTAAAATTATTTATTCCTTTTTCATCGGATAAAAAAGGTATATGTGTAAAAATAAGGACAAAATAGCTAGCTAGAATTTGAAGCAATCTGTTGAACAATTCCAAAGAATACACTGCTGTCCTAAAATTTTTTCTATATTAATCCTGCTTTTAGATGCTTTACAAATTGACATCTATAAAGGCGTATCCTATTGTGCAGGTATTGTAGAGTAATGGTAGCGCTGGGCAATATGAAAATTACGTTATCTTGGCTAAAGGAATATCTGGAGACCGATGCGACTCTTGAAGAAATATCAGCTGTCCTTAATAGGATAGGGCTGGAAGTGGAGGAGATTGTTGACAGATCAAAGGAATTAAAGGACTTCAACTGTGTAATCATAGAGGAATCTGTCAAGCATCCTGACTCTGACCATCTGCAAGTTTGTAGAGTAAGAGTTAGCAACAATAGAGAGCCAATAACGGTGGTCTGTGGTGCACACAATGCTAGAGCTGGCCTTAGGACGGTGTTGGCACCGGTCGGTTCGTTGCTGCCGGGAAATCCACATATGAAAGTGGAAAAGATCAGAATTAGGGGCATTGAGAGCAATGGAATGCTCTGTTCGGAAAAAGAATTGGGCCTCGGGGAGGAGCACGATGGCATAGTGGAATTAGATAAAAATACTGTACTGTCCACGAATGTTGCCGATATTTTCCATTTGTCGGACCCTCTGGTGGAAATTTCCATAACACCGAATCGAGGTGATTGTCTAGGGGTATATGGCATAGCACGGGATCTATCAGCTGCCAATGTTGGTAAATTGAAGAAATTGGGTAACTTCAGAGTAACAGAAACTAAAAACAATACCCACAGCATTACCGTCAGTGATAGAAATTGCCCTCTATTTGCCTTCAGAGAGGTGACGGGTCTTAAAAATTGTAAGTCTCCCGAATGGCTAAAAAGTAGACTGGAGTCGATAGGCCTCAAATCTAGAAATGCGCTGGTAGATATAGGCAACTACATAATGTTTTCCTTCAACAGGCCTATGCATTTCTATGATATGGCAAAGATAGAAGGAAATCTGGTCGTTAGAGCTTCTGAGAAGGATGAAGAATTTGTAGATCTATTTGGCAATAATCATAAGTTGCCCGCTGGTGCCTCCGTGATATGTGATGAGAAAAAAATTCTGTGTCTTGGTGGTATAATTGGTTCTAGTAGCAGTAGTATCGATGAGAACACTAGGGATGTCCTCATAGAATCGGCTGTTTTTGATCCTATCAATACGGCAGCCACCGGAAGGTTTCTAAATCTACAGACCGATGCCCGTTACAGGTTCGAAAGGGGAAGTGACTGTGGTATGATAAATTTTTCTCTTGACTACGCTAGTCGACTAGTGGAAGAGATCTGTGGGGGTAACTTTAGCAACATAGTTAGCTATGAGCGGAATGGCTACCGAGAATCGGAGACTAGGAACATACGGCTAAACTTTGATGGTGTGGAAAAGAGACTTGGTCTGAAAATAGACAGAAAAATCATAGTGAAAATTCTAAAGGCTCTGGGCTACGGCGTGTCTAGCACAAAAGATTTTATGAATCTTACAGTTCCGTCCCATAGAACTAGCATCGAATGTGCAGAGGATGTCATTGATGACATTATAAGGATATATGGCTATGAAAACCTTAGGGATGGTGACTTTATGGATGCAAATGTCTATGAGAAAAAAGACAATCTGTTCCACAAGAAATTTGAAGAAAGTTTACATAGGGTTAGAAAAAAACTGGTTAGTGATGGTCTGGTGGAACTAATAACCTATTCATTCACCAATAGAGAAGATTCAAGTTATTTTTCTGAACTAAAAGATGAACTTGACCTCATAAATCCAATTACCTCTGATTTTTCTCACATGAGACAAAATATGTTGCCGAATATGCTAAATGCTCTGGTTAAAAATGGGAATAGAGGCTATTACGATTTATCATTCTTTGAAATAGGACATGTCTACAATAGCTGTGCCATAGATAATGAAAATACAATTATCTGCGGGGTGAGATATGGAAAGTGTGGGGTAGCCGATTTCTATGGCGAGTCGAGATATTTTGATATTTTCGATGCAAAGGGAAATATGCTAGATATAGCTGCTATATTTGGCTTTAACGTTGATGGGTTATCTGTCGGTGATGACACTCCAAAGTACTATCATCCCGGCAGAAGTGGCACCATTTTGTTCGGCAAAACAGTCCTAGGATATTTCGGTGAGCTACATCCGGCCGTAGTGGCAAAGTTTGCTCTAAAAAATAGGCCCATAGTATTTGAATTTTTTGTTGACAATGTGCCGAAGAAATTAGTGGTAGAGGCTAATTTGGATCGCGGTGAACTCGTAGCAAATGATCTGCAGTCGGTAAAAAGGGATTTATCCTTTATAGTTGATGATGACAGAAGGGTAGGAGATATTCTGAAAGATGTACGGGAAATTAATAGAGCTACGGTAGCTAGAGTATATCTATTTGATGTTTATCGTCAGGATGGTAAAAAGTCTATAGGAATAACGTTGGAAATACAACCCCATGGTAGAGCAATGGAGGGAGAGGAGATAGATGCTCTATGCGGCAGAGTAGTGGATTTTGTGTCGAAAAAATATGGAGGAGTGCTGAGAGACGGAAGCGTTGGCCATTAGGTTTCTCCGGGTGTTGGCCATATAGGCTAGGTTAGCTAGTGTTGATTTTTTTGTTAGATGGTGCTTTACAATTTCTAGCGAGAATTGTTGCTGGTGATGAGGTCTAGTAGGCTTAATTTTCTGTTTTCGGATGTTTCTGGACTACCTGGTATTGGAAGTAGGAAATCTCAGGTCTATAAGAAATTGTTGGCGAAAAAAAATGGGATTTCGGGTGAGGATGGTGGCAGAATGTTGGATCTGTTGTTCCATAGACCAGAGAAAATTTTAGAAAGAAAAATTGTAAAAAATACGAAGGAAATAGATAATTCAGATATAATTATTGCCGAAGTTGAGGTTTTAGCGTATAATCCTCCGAGAACTGGAAAACAGCCCTATACGGTAACTTGCTATCTGGGCAATAATTTTGTTTCGATAGTCTTCTATAAATATTTTGAGAATTACATAGGTAGTAAGCTAAAAATAGGTTCAAAGGTATTTGTGAGTGGTAGGGTGGAATTGTATAATTCTCAGGTACAGATAGTTCATCCAGATTACATCGGCGAAAACATGGATCAAATTCCTGTGTTGGAACCAATTTATCCGCTAACTAGTGGTCTGCTGAACAGAGAGGTTATTAAAAACGTTGCCCACGTCATAGATAATACTCCAGATCTGACGGAATGGCTGGACGCTGATTTACTTAGATCTCGTGGATGGTTGAGTTGGAGAGATAGTCTGTGTAATTTACATAGACCCGGAAAGCTGTTCGATGTGAAAAATTGTCCCTACATAGAAAGACTGGCATTTGATGAGCTATTGGCCCAGCAGATAGCCATATCTGTTGTAAAGAATAATAGTGTTAGGGAATCTACTAAGGCTATCCCAATAAATTCAGATAGAAGACTGAAGAATAAATTTTTGAATGAAGTGCTTCAGTTTAAACTAACCGAGGATCAAATTAGAGCTATAGATGAAATAGAAAATGACACGTTTTCCAGCAGGCGTATGCTGAGATTGTTGCAGGGTGATGTTGGCAGTGGAAAAACGGTGGTGGCGTTCACAGCTATGCTGAATTACGTAGAAAATTCTGGCCAATGTGTTATTATGGCGCCGACAACTATTCTGGCGGCACAGCATTTTGATAATATGGGTATTCTGTGTCAAAGACTGGGAATAGAGATAGAATTATTGACTAGCAGTACAAGCAGTAGTAAAAGAAAAAAAATTCTAGAGAGACTGAAAGGTGGAAATATAGGCATATTGGTTGGGACGCATGCTCTAATAGGTGAAGACATTGAATTTAAAAATCTTAGTTTTTCTGTCATAGATGAACAGCATAGATTTGGTGTAAAGCAGCGGCTTATGCTTATAGGAAAAGGTAAAAGTATGGACATTTTGACTATGACGGCTACTCCCATTCCCAGAACACTTGCTCTGACTCTTTATAGTGATATGGATCTATCTGTCATTGGTACGAAGCCAATTGATAGAAAAAAAGTAATTACTGTGCTGATCAGTAATAAAAAGTATTCGGAGCTGATTTCCAGAATGAAAAATAGAATCGATATGAACGAGAAAATCTATTGGGTGTGTCCTATGGTGGAAGAAAACGAGCAGTCCTATCTGGTAGATGTAAAAACTAAGTATAGAGAGTTCTGTGATATCTTTGGAGAGGAAAATGTGGCTTTTATACATGGGAAAATGTCAGAGAAAGAAAAAGATTCTGCTATGGAAAGTTTCTGCAGCGATAACAGCAAAAAGATACTAGTTTCCACAACTGTAATTGAGGTCGGCGTGGACGTTCGAGATGCGACGGTGATAATAATTGAACATCCCGAAAGATTTGGGCTATCACAGCTACATCAACTTAGAGGTAGGGTAGGGCGAGGGGACAAACAATCCTATTGTCTACTGTTGTACTATGGAGAAAGATGCTCTCAGCATGCTCTTAAAAGACTAAACATAATACGTAACATAGATGATGGTTTTGCTATAGCCGAACAGGATTTAAAAATGAGAGGAATAGGTGAAGTCATGGGAAATAGGCAGAGTGGTTCCCATAGCTATTTTTTTGCTGACTTCTATAGAGATTTTAGTCTGTTAGAAAAAGCTGTGCGCTACGCCGAGGACATAACCGCAAATAACAGAGTTGAAATGTACAGTGATCTTCTCCATTTATTTGGCTATGCTAACTATCTAAATGGTGGTGAAATTTTAAACTAGGTTTTGCTAGTTGCCATAGTGTGACCACAGTCGGTCAAGATTAGAGAAGCTATTGGCCTCTAGCCTATTGAAGTAGAAGTGGCTGTAGATTTAGATAACTCACCGTTTAGTCTGAAATTTTGTTGATAGTCAATGGTCGGGCGGTATACCTGGCCGAAAACAAGTCCTTGATTTTAAACGTAAATTGCTATACAATGGACCGTGCTAATTTTGCCAAATCGATGATCTTGCCGGAAAAATTCAGTAAAAATGGTGTGTTGGCCACTCTCATGTGGATTTCCATTATTTTATTTCTCCTGATCGTCTATAGATCCTATGGGATTGTAGATGCAGCGCTGGATATTAGTCATCTGCCATTGATAGAGAGCGAATCTAAGATCATAAAATTCAAATCCATATCTAAAAACACTAGCGCTAGGCAAAATGAATTTTACAGTAATTTGAATAAAAGTAATATTGATGATACGAGAATAAATTTTGCAAAAAATGTCGGTGATGTGAGGGCTGAATCCTCCAGTAAACTAATACTTGACAGAAAAATCAGGTATGTTGCGGAAGAATCTCTTTTAGAAGATAAAAGAAAGGAGGATTATGCTGTAAAAAATATGGAAACGGGAGGGAAAAAAAGAATTGCAGATGCTCTATTTGAAAAATATTTTTCCGGATTTCGTAGTAGGGCAAAAGCTGTGGAGAAAAACAGCGGTGGGAATTATAGGGTACAGGTAGTCGCATTGAAAAATAGGCAGCAAACTGCCAACTATGTGAATAGCTTCAGAAAATCCTATAGTGATCTGTTAAAAAATCTTAGTATATTTATCGATGAGTTGAATCTTGAAGAAAAGGGAATATTCTATCGGGTACAGATTGGCGAATTTGGTACAAAGAGTGAAGCCTATGGTTTTTGTGAAGCGTATCTGAAGAGAAGTAGTGGGGCTGTGACAAATTGCGTGCTGGTGAGGTAGATGAAAATTAGGAATGGCAAATCGATCCTTGGGCAGATAGCTAGGATCAGTTTTGATGTGTTTCTTACTCTGTATTTAATACATCATATTCTAGGCGGTAAATATGGCCTGTTTGCCCAGCGAAATATGGGTGTTCGACTGTTGAAGGGTGAAAATATGGCTAAAAAGATGGAAAGTAATATCAAAAAAAAACGTAACAGGGTTGAGAGACTGAAGAAGAATAATTTAGATTTGGATCTGTTCGAAGAGGAAATTAGGAAAAACGTTGGCATCATAGGCAGCGACGAGATAGTGGTTATTATTGATAACTGAATTTGGAAACAAAGCGAGGAGTGGATGTACGACTCAAATTTTCTAGAATTGCTGAAGGGTAAGATCATTCTATCGGATATTATTGGAAGAAGCGTTAAAGTTGTGCAGAGAGGAAGAAGAAAGGTTGCCTGCTGCCCATTTCATAATGAAAAGACCCCGTCTTTTAATATAAATGATGATAGGGGATTCTACCACTGCTTTGGCTGTGGAGTTCATGGAGATGTCTTTAATTTCATGATGCAGAAGGATGGTCTAAGTTTCAGAGCAGCCGTTGAGAAATTAGCAGAGGAAAGCGGTGTGGTTCTACCAAAATCCGATAAAAATACCTCAGAGAGACAGAAAGAAATTTCCGATAAACTGACTGCAGTATACAGTATA
>JAITAR010000006.1 GCA_031284025.1 Rickettsiales bacterium
ATCCTACTGGTATCTGAGAGCTTCCGTTGGATCGAGTTTTGTAGCTCTCAGCGCTGGCACTATGCCGGAAATTATACCCACGGCTATAGCAATCACGGCTGACACCATTATGGTGAACACACTAACTGGCACATTTTTATTAAAAATAACTCCTGCCACCTGCGACATAATTATACCTAGAACCATTCCAATGAAACTACCCACCAGAGATATTAGAACTGATTCCAGCAGAAATTGTGTCATTATATCTTTATCTTTTGCGCCCACCGTTTTTCTTATTCCTATTTCTCGAGTTCTTTCGGTCACTGAAACTAGCATCATATTCATAATTCCAATGCTACCTACCAACAGCGATATGGACGCTATGGCCGTGAGCAGAATTGAAAGTATGAGTCCTATGTTGTCAATTTTATCAACAATTTCTTTTAAATTTGTTACCTCGAAGTCGTTCTCATCTCCCTCCGCTATGCCATGTCTCTCCTGCAAAATAGCTTCAATTCTGCTCTTAACGTAGAGTAGGGTATCTTCGTCATCCGCAACCACCTCTATGCTATGGATAGCATCCTGGATTTTATTGCTGGTTAGTCTTCTCTTAACTGCAAATAGGGGGGCTAGCATTATATCATCGAGATCCATTCCCATGGCACCGGAACCTTTACTCTTCAGAGTTCCTATAATGGTGAAGGATTTTCTCCCAACCTTTAAAACAGCACCCACTGGATTCTCTCCCTCGTTGAATAGTTTTTCAATTACCGTCTGTCCCACAACCAAATAGGGAGTACCATCCAGTACGTCCTGTTCTGAAAACATATTGCCGCTTTCCAGCTCATAGTTCTCCACACTAGAATATTCTGGTGTTGTACCTATCACTGACGTTGACCAGTTATTGGAGCCGTAGATAACTCTTGCACCACTCTTAAATATCGGTGCAATGTTCTTTACGTTCTTTACTTCCTTTATAGCCCTGTAGTCAGGATATTTTATTGAAAATTTGCTACCACGGCTGTAGAGACCGCCTCTCCTAGATAGTCCAGGACTAATTATCAACTTGTTGCCGCCAAACGATTCAAGTTCTTTGTTTATTTCATTTCTGACCGTTTGGCCAGTTGCAACCATTAGAACAACCGCGCATACACCCATTAGTATACCCAGAATCGTCAGAAATGACCGAAGCTTGTTAGATTTCATGGAAACGCCCGCTTCGCTCAGCAACTGTAAAAAAATTGTATTCATAGCTCTCTCAGAAAAAAACCTGATCAATTATACAATTATCAAGATGAAAAAACAATAGTTCCAGAAAAATCTTTCTAGTAATCTGGCCTAACACTTATCATCTTAGAATACAGCTGCCGCGGCAGAAAATCCGTACTACATCTACTCTAGACTCATTCCCAATATGTTATTACAATAGGTTTTGATTGGTGTTTTAAGGCTCTTACATAGACCACAGAAGGTTTTTTTATTCATATTATCCACAAAAACCATAACATTCGCTGCATTTTCAATAGCTTGTTGCTCATTTTCAAAAGTTTTAATTAGATTATTTAAATCGGTAGCAAATTCTTTGCCTTTGCATTTACCACAGGATTCTCTCTGGTAAAAATCTCCCAGTCTTCTGAGAAATTGTAAAAATCCTCTTTTGTTCCTATCAAATATCTCTATGGCTCCTGCTCCTACCATAGTTACTCTATCGAGCTGACTTCTGCTGTAGACATAACCACAGGCGCCACCTCCCAGCTGCACACAGTAGTCGAAATTGGGATTTATGCCACCATCCACTAGAATATTTGACACGCTGGCATCTATGCTATGTCGCAGAACAAATTTATTCTCCACACCATCGCCAAAGATGCAAGAAAATCTTGAATAGTCGTAGGTACCATCTAAAACCCGAGCGACATCATAGAATGTCTCAACATTCTGCATCATAGTTGGCCTATCGAATAGACCCTTCACAACAGTCCTATGCGTTCTTGCTCTGGGCTGGGCAACTCCATTCTCTATTATATTCATCAGAGCACTAGCTTCACCACCTATGTAGCAGGGATTTTCTATCGACAGATGAAACCTATAGTCCCATCGGTAGTTATTTATGTATTCAAAAATTTTTGGCTTCAGTTCATTAAGATAATTTTCATTTATATGGATGTACACTTCAGCATTTCCCAAAAACTTCAGAGCATACTCCATGCCTCTGAATACCGTAGACATATGATTCCTCCAGATGTATAGGTCTTTAAAAAGACCAAGTTCTCCTTCCGAAGAATTACAGATGATATACTTGATATCTCCCTCAGCATTCAACACACCTTCCCATTTTGTAGCCGTAGGAAAGGCTGCACCACCCTTGCCTAGTAATTTGGCATCTTTTAGCTTTTGTAGCACAATTTCTTTTTCCATAGAACGCAACAGATAACTTAGATTGATAAATTTGAACCCCTGGCACTCGCCATTTTTACTGGTCGAATACCAGAAACTTTCTCAGCAGAGAAACACCAACACTCCCTGATAAACCTAATTTACTCATCCAGCAGGGTAGATGTTCCAGGCAGACACTCTATCAGTTTAAATTTAACGGTCAACGGCTAGTAAAAATAAATTGAAAAGTAAAAAGGCTAGAAAAATTCTTGATCTTAAAACTTTTACAAAACCACTCCAGCGTACCTTTTCGACGAATAGCTATGGTTCTAGTTTATAGCTTGCTGTGTACTCTATCGTTGTGGATTTACTGAAGATTAAATCACAATT
>JAITAR010000104.1 GCA_031284025.1 Rickettsiales bacterium
AACAGCCACAAAATTGACCGAAGCATAGAAAAATTAAATGAGATAGCAAAATCCAATTTTTCCACCAACATATTCAATGCAGCTATGGCTCTGGAGAAAGAATTTAGAGCTGGAGACTATCTGATTTTCACTCCTTCGGCATCGCTGGAAACTTCTCTGCTGAGCTACGGAAAATTTAGCGAAGATGGCGCCGGAGTTTTAAATTTAACAGTGGATGGTGGCAGCCATCATTTGATAGCTGGCAGTTTAAATTTGACTATGGCTCTAGATCTGGCCAATTTCAGACCATTCATATCCCTTGGCACCAGCTACCTACTATCCTACTCAAATCCAGAGATCTCTGCCAGCTTTAGAGAATACTCCAGCTCTGGCAAATTGAAAAGTAGAGGTACGGAGGTGGGCAAACTGTCTGGCTATGCGGCTCTGGGTCTGAGCTATCAGTTGAGTAAAAATATGTCCGTTTCTTTGGCAAGTAGCTATCGAGGTGCTAGCGGCTATAGATCTTTTTCCGGTGGTGTGACCTTTGGCTATGGTTTCTAAATATTCAGAATTCCCTCATTAATTTTTGTTATTTTTCTACGAAGAGGCAAACGAAAGAGATGAGAGAATCACTGTAAAGCTGCTATGAAGAAATTTGTCTACCTTCACGAAAGTGATCTCGGGAACAAAAACAAAAATAATATTGACATGGCTAATTACCTACACTAGCGTATCGGCAGTAGTTCGTTAGATGATGGTGGTTTAATAATGTCTCCTTTTTTGCTGTCTCTATTTGTATTTCAAATGATAGTTTGTGTTCTACTGATTGTTGTGGTGCTTTTGCAATCCTCCGATGAGGATGCGCTCAGCAATATAAGTTCTGGCAGCGGAAAATTTGGCTTGGCTGTGAAGCGTTCCTCCATTGACTCGGCAACTAAATTCACGATAGCACTTGGCACTTTTCTCATAGCCAATTCAATCGCCCTGGCAATTCTGTCGTCGCACCGCTATGTAAAAAAGGGAAGTATCATAGAGAATTATCTAAAGCAAATAAAATCAGAATCTAAATGAAATTGGAGACAACCATGATTTTGCTAGAATTTCAGTTTAAACGGGAGCTGACGTCGGCAAATCTATGAAGTTTGAAAAAGAACTTGTAGAGGGGACAATTATGAGTAGGCCGAATAGGTTTATTATGAATGTTCTCGTCGATGGAAAGGTCGAGGTCTGTCACTGCCCCTGTACCGGAAGAATCGCTAACGTTGTGTTTAGTGAAATTCCCTGTCTCCTTTCGGAGGGTAAGACCAGTAAGAACAGAAAAACTAGATATACGGTGGAAGCCATATCACTTAGCAGTTCCAAAGGAATGCGAAAAAAATGGATAGGTATTAACCAGACCAAGGCTAACAGCTACGTAGAATACTTTCTACAGAGTGGGCAACTGTCTGGCATTATGGGAAACAAAGGGAAAAAGTTAAACATAGCTAGAGAACGAAAGATTGGAGAATCGAGAATTGATTTCCTAATAGATAGCGAAATTCTTTTGGAGGTTAAAAGCCCCATGGTTTTTTTACCTCTCAGAGATGATTATCTCACAAATCGTACCGTGAAATTTGCAAAGGCCACAAAACTCTACGCCATTGATAGATTTTTAAAGCATATGGATGAACTGTCAAAACACAGAAAAGCGATAATACTGGTATTCTATATGTTTGAAGCCGAAAGATTCGTTCCCTCCGAACTGGAGGAGAGCGATGTCGGCGTAGCGTCTAAGGTTAGAAGAACCAGAGATTCTGGAGTTGAGTTTTGGCAAGTTAATACAAAATTCACTCCAAGAGAAATTAAATTGGTCAACTATTACACTCTACAAGTCTAGAGAGATATATCTGTTCTCTCAGCGGGATATTTCCATACCCTGTGACTGATTATGATCCTGTGCTATGCCGTATTTCTGACGCATCTGATTAATTATCCGGGCTGTCCATTTTCCAAGAATCTTGAGCGTGGTGCCATCGCCAATTCTCACTTCGGTTCCGTAGACAACATCTGCATCCGCGCCGACTGAAGGAGCAACCTCGGTTTTAGCTGACTTCGGCTGTTTACTTTTAATCGATTTCGTCTGTTCATATTTCAGACGTTCATCGATACCTTCATTGATATCTTTTAGACATTTGTCCATATCTTCAATGGTCTGGGGAGCAAACTCAACTTCACCTGATTCTAGCTGTTTGCTAATGCTCTCAAGATATTTGTCCAAATCCTCATTATTTTTAGGAGCAAACTCAACTTCACCTGATTCTAGCTGTTCACTGATATCCTCAAGATATTTATTCATATTTTCACTGGCCAGATGAGTAAACTCGATTTTATCCGATTTAGATTTTTTACTGATATTTTCTGGGTGTTTGCCCATATCTTCGCCAGTCCTAGGAGTAAATTCGATTTTGTCAGATTTCAGCTGTCTATTGATATTTTCAAAGTATCGCACTAGCATCATCCCTTTAACTTTCCGAGCACTTTTACTCTGTTCAGCTTTTTTATGCTTAGAATCTTTATCCATGAAAATGTTCGGAGAATGATCATTATTTTTATTTTTTACGTTTTTTAATTTTTTTACCATAAAATTTTTGTTATTTTAGCATATATTGTATAATGCAGACCATAAAGTTAAAAAGCAATATAAACTTGAAAATTAATCGTAGAGTGTTAGTCTCGGGGGAGTATTGTGAACATGAAGATAATGAACACAGCAAAATTTATTGTGATTGCCACTCTGGCAGTGGCCGTCCAGTCGTGCACCTCGCCAAAGGTTGTGGACGTTAAGAGTCCTTGCGTTTCGGGGAAAAATGGCCCATGTGGCCCAAGGAGACCCGTAAATACTTGGTTGCCAGAATACAATTCGTAATTCTATGAAATATATTAGTAGTATCAATCTCAAAAATTTGCTTCTGCTGTTGACCTGGTGTTTTTGTTCGGAAGACAGCCTATCTATTGTAATTCCGAAATCGTTGGCATCGGAATCCATAGCTGACAGGGCCCAAGAGGGTAAAAAAGACGTTGAGAATATTCTACAGCAGAAATATTCCGGTCTTGGTGGTAACAGAGAGCTCTTTGACTATGTTTTAGATAACATCAAACTAAGATATGTGGAGTCTGTGGAAGATAAGAAGCTATATGAAAATGCTCTAGATGGTGTTCTAAGTTCTCTGGATCCCCATTCTAGCTATATGAATGAGAAGGAATACAAGGAGGCAAAAATACACATGGCTGGTGAGTTCGGTGGTGTTGGCATAGTCGTCACAAAAGACACCTTCATAAAGGTTATCTCTCCCATAGACGACACTCCAGCCTACAGAGCCGGTATAAAATCTGGTGACTTCATAGGTGAAATAAATGACAAATCGACCTACGATATGAGTCTCAGTGATGCGGTGGAGAACATGAGAGGAAAACCAGGCACAAAAGTTAAGCTTTCTATACTGCGAAAGGGTGAAACCGAGCCGCTGAACTTTGAGCTGAAGCGTGAAATGATAAAAACTGAAACGATGAAGGGTAGACTGGAAAATAATGATATTATCTATATGAAGATAACTCACTTCAGCGGAAACACCCAGCAGGATCTAATAAATATGTTTAATAAACTAAAAAAATCTCTAGGAGATAAAGCCCCCAGCGGCTGCATTCTTGATCTAAGGAACAATCCGGGTGGCTCTCTGGACC
>JAITAR010000081.1 GCA_031284025.1 Rickettsiales bacterium
ATGAGATGATGCTAACTATGACGGAGGAGTTTGGGAATGCCAGCTCTAAGAGTCATGTCTTTGGTTGGAAAGCCGAAGAGTACGTTGAAAAGGCTAGAAAATTGGTGGCCAACGTTATAGCTGCTGAGAATTTGGACATAATATTTACTTCGGGAGCTACAGAATCCAATAACACCGCTATTAAAGGGGTTTGCAGATTTAATCGTTCGGCGACTAAAAATCATATAGTAACAACGAAAATTGAGCATAAGTGCGTTCTAGAGACATGCAATTATTTAAAACTCAGAGAAAACTTTGATGTTACATTTCTTGACGTGGACAATAAAGGTCTGATAAATTTGCAAGAACTGGAGTTGGCCATAGGCGACAGTACTATTATGGTTTCTATTATGGGGGTTAACAATGAAATTGGAGTTATACAGCCCCTTAGGGAAATTGGGGCAATTTGCCGAAGGAAAAATGTGTATTTTCACAGTGATTGTGCACAGGCATTTGGTAAAATACCGCTGAACGTTGAAGATATGAATATAGATCTCATGAGTATCTCTGCTCACAAAATATACGGCCCGAAGGGTGTCGGAGCGTTGTACGTTAGAAGAAAGCCTAGAGTCAAAATTGAAGCTCTGATACATGGTGGTGGCCAGGAAAGAGGTCTTAGATCAGGTACTCTTCCGGTTCCTCTTATAGTTGGACTAGGTAAAGCGGCTGAAATTGCAAATACCGAAATGGAAATGGATGCAAAAAAGATCAAATATCTGGCAGATAAGGTGATAGATAATTTGCTGCGAATGGATAGGGTATATCTCAATGGTAGCAGAGAACAGAGGTGGCCGGGATGTCTTAATTTTAGTTTTGCTGGTATCGAAGGTGAGTCGTTGATGATGTCTATGAAAAATATTGCCGTTTCGTCTGGATCAGCCTGCACTTCAGCCACTTTGGAACCATCCTATGTGATACAGGCTATAGGCGTTGATCCGGAAATGGCGCATTCGTCCGTTAGGATTGGTCTAGGTAGATTCACAGTCGAAGAGGAAATTGACTATCTCATAGAAAAAATTAGGCGCGAGGTTCCTAGACTCAGAGAGATGAGCCCTTTGTGGGAGACTATGGAAAAAAAAATTAGTGCTACCGGGTCAATTAGCTAATGAAAAAGAAAATATTCCTAATAGCTGGAGAAAAATCTGGGGATTTGCTAGGTTCTAAGATAATAGAGTGTTTGGATAGAAATTTATTTGAAATTGGAATGGTAGGCGGCGAGTCTATGGAGAAACTTGGCTATAGAAGCCTCTTTCCAATGGAAAAGCTGTCGATTATGGGGAGCTTCGAGGTGCTTCCAAGACTAGTGGACATTCTCAGAAAAATAGAGGAAACAGCGCAGTTCATAGTACGAACAAATCAAGAGATGGTGTTGACAATAGATTCGCCAGATTTTTGTTTCAGAGTTATGCGACGGGTAAGGGAACTAGATGTTACCAGGAAAATAGTGGGGGGACATCTCGTTGCCCCCAGCGTTTGGTTCTACAGAGCGAGCAGAGCAAAAAAGATTGCAAAGCTATACGATATACTGTTCTGTCTGTTGCCATTCGAGCCTCCCTACTTTGAAAAATATGGCTTGAGAACGATGTTCGTTGGCCATCCAATATTTGGCAGAGAGTCATTCGAATATAGTTTTAACACCGGTAACTGCGGCATTGGATCCTACCGAAGAAATAGTAAAATTATTTCTATAACTCCCGGCAGCAGAAAATCGGAGGTGAAACTGTTGATGCCGGTAGTTGCCAAAGTGGTAGAAAATATAGGCGAAACCTTTGATCTCCAATACCATATTTTGGCAACGGAAAATACCCATGATTTCATCGAAAAATATCTCAACGCTAGAAATATTATGAATATAGCCGTTGAATGGGAGCCGGAGAAGAAGGAAAAAATTATTAGGAGTTCCCTTCTGGCATTGGCAAAATCTGGCACTAATGCGCTAGAGATAGCTGCCTATGCCATACCACTAGTGGTTATGTACAAATTTGGTTTTCTAACTAATATTTTGGGCACCATTTATTTAAAACTGAAATCTGGGATTAGATTTGTGAATCTAATAAACATTCTGGGGAAAAGAGAAATAATTCCAGAAATGCTTTTATTTAATTGTAGAGCTGCTAATATAGCAGAAAAAATCATAGAGCTGGTAGCTAGCGAGAAATTGAGGGCGAAACAGATTGAAGACAATTTGAAAATATTGGAAGTGCTTGGCTATGGAAGGAATAATTCACCGTCCCGTAGAATTGCCAGCGAAATAGGTAGGCTGCTGGATGTATAAATTTGCCGCTGTGATCCTATTCCTATCTTTTAGCTTCAATGGGGAAAAAAACATCTTTGGTTCCCAAAAATACTACAGTCCACCGAATGCTAGAAATGCAAAGGATGTTATTTCCATCGAATCGGATGAGGTCAGAATGAAAAAAAGCGAAAAAATAATAACCTTTACAGGAAATGTTAAAATTCTAAAAGATAACGTAGATATGCTGGCAAAAAAAACCGCAGTCTTACACTACATTGAAAACAACAATAGGATTGAACCAAAAACTATAGATATGATTGACGTTATCGTAATTAGAGGAAACAATATAAAAATTACTGGAGATAAGGGTAGCTACAATTTCATAAATTCTATGTTAACTATAGAAAACAGCGTTGTGGTAAATGAAAAAAATTCGACCATTTTTACAGACAAAGTGCTGTATAATACTCTGACCGAAGAGATCGAGATGTTTGGCAAAAAAATGAAATCTGATCCCGTAGGAAGAACTACCATAATTATAAATGATACAAAAACTTTTATGGGGAAAAGTGATGGACGCTAATACGCTAGAGATTGAGCATATTAAGAAATCCTGCGAAGGGAAAGTTATAATTCGAGATGTAAGTTTAGAAATTAAAGGAGGAGAAATTGTTGGCCTACTGGGACCAAATGGAGCTGGTAAGACAACCATTTTTTATATGGCCATAGGCCTTATGAAAGTGGATAGCGGAAAAATTAAATTAAATGGAAACGATCTGTCGAAATTACCCATGTACCAAAGAGCAAAAATGGGACTAGGATATTTGCCCCAGGAGATTTCGATATTTAGAAATATGACAGTTAGCGAAAATATTCTCTGCGCCCTTGAAATTTCTCAGCCAGAGAGAAGAGAAAGAATTCAGAGACTAGAGCAACTCATTAGTGATTTTTCTATTTCGCAGCTGAGAAATTCTCCAGCGATGACTCTGTCCGGAGGAGAGCGAAGACGGGTGGAGATAGCCAGAACTCTGGCTACAAATCCCCTATTCATGCTGCTAGATGAGCCCTTTGCTGGTATAGACCCTATAGCCATAGGTGATATAACGGCTATGATAGTTAAATTAAAAAATATGGGGATAGGCATATTAATAACTGACCACAACATAAGGGAAACTTTAGCCATGGTTGATAGAGCATATGTGGTATATAATGGAGAAATTTTAGCCTCTGGTGACAGAGAAAAAATATTAAATAATAAAGATGTTAAAAAATTTTATCTTGGTAAAAATTTTGGTTGATGTATCTATAGGATACCAAAATTAACTGTGGAGTTAGCTATTAGCGACAGTAGGCGTTAGCTAACAAAAAGTTAATCACGTTAGTGCAACTATTAATACTATTTAAAATAAAAAATACACTTTATGAGACATATTGACAATAACATAACGCATACATATCATGTCATCGCAATGTTTATTATACATACATTCCATAGTAACATTGTATTAATATTATTTTTTATTGAGAAGATATATTAATTAATTTTTTCCTTTATTTATTATTAGAGAGACACCGGAGACGGTGTCTTTGTTTGTTTTAGACATATATTTTCTAGAACTGTGGCTTTCCGAATCTCTTTCTTTACTAATTAGTTTCAATTTATGTGTTTGCCTCATAATTCTTTAGGAATCGCACTGTTCTAGATCATTAATACATCTAATATCTAGTAGGATCCAGTGTAGTGGCTAAAAATTAGCAAAGATTCAAAGGCGTCCCATCCTGACAGTCTAACATCACCATCTGACAGTGTTACACTAGAAATTTTGAATGCCCTGGTTTACTATCCTGGTCTCTTAAAAGAGAGCGCTATCGAAATCTAGATCTGCATGTTTCATTTATTTTCGTTGCGTCATAATTGCTTTGTAATCTAATAACGAATGGAGTGCTATGAAAAATGGAAAAGAGCAGGAAAACAGTGAAAAGGTGAAGATAAAAAATATGATGACGGAGGCTCTCCAAAAACATTTGTTCGAGCTAGATCCAACGGTGGCTATGTGGGTAGATGTTGCCTTTGCCAACTGGAAAAAAACCGAACCAAAAAAATTCTAAGGGCAACATAAGTTCTACCAAAGACTACACGATGCTGTGTTCCTCCTGGGTTAGTGGAACAGAAATCTAGTGCTCCAGAAGACCTTAGTGGGATCAGTCTGCTGTGCAGAAATGGTCTAGTGCAATAGCCAATTATTAGAATTTTTCATTTCTCTTCTGTTTAGCTTCTTCCCATTGAATTTGTCTTTTTTCGCGCTCCATTAGTTTTTCTTCCTGTTTAACCTTTTCGTGCTCTTTAATTAATCTAAACATGATTGGCAGCCAATCTTCAGGTTTATCGGATTCGGCTAATTCTTTTGCCTTCGTCATCATATTGAAGTATAAATTATGGCTAGAAAAGATATGTGTTTCCCCCTTTGTTAGAAAACTAAAATCTAGTGAAGATACTACTATATTTCCGCTGTGTTTTAGTAGAAAATTCCCGTTTTCCTCTTTCATCACAGACAGTACTCTAGATTCTTCTTCAGCTATGTCGAATATTTTTCGCTGGTAAATCGTTGCCTTTACGTTTGGCAGTAATATTTGAGTTGGAAATATATTTTTAACCGATAGTTTTATGCTACTAACTTCATAGCTGTCTGCTCCACTCGTCGTCATAATTACGGCTACATTCCTGTTGTAGAGCGATCTCAGTACCTTAGAAATTCGTGGAGCAAAGTAGGGGTTATCAAACAGTAACCAACCTTCGTCGATGGCTAGAATTGACGGACTGCCATCTGCCTTTTCGATTATGCTGTGCACTATGTAGTCGAAAATGGCTGTTTTTAATTCTTCGTTATTCACTATGGCATTGAGATTTATTCCCACTATGTCAGAACTAAATAAATCCAGGGTAGCAACGTTGTTGAATATGAAACCATATTTGTCCACACTGGTCCATTTGCTCAGACTGCTGCACACGTTGGTAAGTTTCTCTTTTTTAGCCATTTTTAGTAAATCACCAATTTTCGTTATTTTCTCTATATTATCTCTAACTAGCACCTTTAGTTTTTCTAACTCCTGAGAAAGTTTTGTGCTACTTTCATCTATATGTATCATACCATCATCTGTTCTCTGCAGAATACACAGAAGCCAATTCAATATAAATTCTACACCCCGACTGTTTTTTTCTACGCTAAATGGGTTTATTTGTATTTTATGGTCTGAATCTTCTTTTGAAATAGAATAATATTTGCCCCCCAGACTGTTGATGAAGATTCTTGATCTGTTCGTGTTGTCTATGTAAAATATTCTTTTTACCTGCTTCGTAGTTGCCATCAGCAGAAAATTCATGTACTTAGTTTTTTTCAGTGATTTAGGTCCTATAAATAGTGTATTTGGATTTTTACCACTATCGAATGAAAAAAAATAGGGAGTACCCAGTGTACTCTTTAGAACTATGGCAGTATCGCCCCAGAGGTTGTTAGTCAGTTTTCCTGTTGGAAAATTAAATAGGGAAACAAAAGCACAGACATTTTCCTGGGAAATTTTATGCACTCTTTTGACAAAATTGAAATTTCCTGGCAATTGGCTCCAAAATATTGTCGGCATAAACATTTCTTCTCGTATTGCCACCAGACCAAGTTTTGAGATTGTATTGAATAATTTTTCGACATTTTTATTAAGTTCCTCTTTGGTCTCAGCTTTCACCTGTATAACTAGTTGGCTCGCGCATATTTTGTTTTTTTCCTCTTCAGCATTCGGCATCATGGAACCTATGTCGGAAAGATTTAGCGCAGAGGGATCCTCATTTATTGACAGAATCTCAAAATATTTCATCATTTCTTCGTTTACGGGCTTGCTGTCAATAAAGCTTACGGACTGTGTTATAACAAGTTCGTAATCCAGCTGAATTATTTTATCTAGCTGAGATAGGAGCAGAAGATTGCAGTATTTTAGTGACACCATGGCCGAGTAAGTTGACCTATTTTTGTCATATATCTGCATTAGATTCTTGCCATAGGCTACTTTTTTGAATAAAAGTGATTCTGACAGCTCATTTATAGGCAATTTTATGTCATTGAATTCACAGTTAATTATGCTAGAAAAAAACTTTAGGTGCTCCGAATAGTAAATGTCGTCCTTTTTTTTAACTTTAAGAATTCTAGCTCCATAGTCTTTCATGTCATTAAGTATGCCATTAGAAACTTCTGTTATAATTGCGTTCATTTTTGCGAAATCTTTGGTCCTTGATCTCACTAACATTGAAAAGCTTATGGCAGAGATAAATTCAAATGTTTTTGAAACTTTTCCGGCTTCTGACACCAGTACTATTGTTATGTAAATTTCGTTGGCAAACTGATTGTTCCAGTTATAGTGCTTGTTCCACCTATCCATGAGCATTCGTGAGATATAGTTGTTGTACTGCTGGTTTTTTGGCACTATGTCTACCGGCTTCCTAACTACCTGAAACCAGAAATTTAGGTTCTGATTTTTAGCATTGTTTATAAAACTTTTGTTTAAATTCTCACGCAGCAAATAAAAATTTGCAGTGCCAGTGTTAGAGACAAATGACGGTATCTTTATTGTCTGCAACATTTCTCCATTTTGAGTTAGTATTGTCTGCTCATCATAGTAGCAGGCGTAGGGAATAAACTCTGGATTTATGTTGTTTTGGGTACCAAATCCATGCAAATTATTTGTTATATCATCAACAATTTCGCTTTCTATCCTCTCCATTTTTTAAAGTTTTTCTTTAAGTTTGCTATAAAATAGGTTGATTTTATCAAAAGTCAATTTAATCTTAGTGCCAGCTAGGCATTATATTGGGTAAATGATAATAATCAATATGATTGTCAATATTTTTTATAAAATTTCAATGAAATTTAAACCGACGGTCCGAATTTCGGCGATCGTCGGGTATTTGAATTAGCTCTAATGCAAAATGGAACCCATGGATGGTGGCGTAGAATTATTATTATCTAGTCAAAAACTAGAAATTTTGAGTTCTCTGACTAGTTTGGCGAAAACTACGGAGGATGTTATATCCCAGAAAAACAAAAAAATTCATCTGCTGACTGCTGAAAATGCGAGTCTGCACGAAAAATTAAATGGAGAGTTAAAAATTGCTAAAAAAAATTCGATTAAAATTATCACAGGAGTCGGCGAATTATATGCATTGAGAAAAAACAGAAAATTATCTAGAGATCTTTTAGCTAAGGAAATAACTCTAAGGAATTTAAGAAAAAGTGTTAGCGAAATAAAAAAAGAAAATGACAATAAAAACATAATAAATAGTAGAGAAATGACGGCATTTAAAATAATTGCTCTAGAATTGGAAGAAAAGGAAAAAATTATAAAAAATAATCAGATTCTGATGGAAAGTATGGAAAATGAGAGAAAAAATCTTACCAGAGAAAAAAAAGAAATTGAAAAAATGAATTCTGAAATAATGAGTGATCTGGAATTTTTGAAAGTAAAAAACAACAATCTAGAAAATGCTAGCCTTACACAGCTGAAAACTATTGAAACGCTATCGAAGGAATTACAGAACAAGGGTGAAAAAGTAGTTGATCTGAAAAATCAATTTTTACAGCTGCTTGATAGCTATAACGATATACTGCAGAGGATTAGCTAGATGCAGAAAATCGAACTGAGTATAGGTACCAACAGAGCTCTTGTGGAATATCAGAACGAATCGGAGAAGGAGCTACTTCAAAAAACCGCCAAAGAGTTGAATATCGAATACAATAAACTTACTATAAATTTTGGTAGAATAGATGAAAATATTCTTTTATTTTTTCTACTTATGAAAATAGAGATAAAACTGCAGAAGGTAAGCTATTTTAATGTTGATGAGGCAATGCTGGGAATATTTAGGTCCATCAGCAGGTATGTCCAGGAGAGAAATGGGGAAAAAATTAAGGAAGCTCTAATGGTTGTGAGTCTAGTAAGAAAAATGGAATTAAACAGAATAGACAATGGAGAAGCAAAAAACGAAGATAAGGTCTTGGTCACAATAAAAAGATTTAGTGAGGAGATAAAGGCTAACATAGCAACCATTGAAAATAATATTCTGCTATCCTAGTATGCTGCCGCACTGCTCTGGAGGACAGGGTTTGTATGAATCCCAGAGACTCTTTTGACGAACGGGGGTCGCCTCTGTCATGATCTTGTTAATTTCATGGTATTGTGATACCCACCTTACATACATGGTCTTAGTGACTTCTTCCCATCTTCCTCTGCGGTGCTCCAGCGAAGTCGTTTAGAGCATCTTTGATGGTTATGAAGGAAGATTGCAGAATAGTGGGCTATATACAGTTTGGCTAGAGGAGTTAGTGTTACGCTGTGGTTAAATATAATTGGCTTGTGTTGTTTGTAAGCAACGTGTATCATATCGTAGGCGAGTCAAAATATTGATGTCTGTGGGTCGTTTCTGTGGAAATAGGGAATTATGAAGTTTTTGAGCAAGAATAATAGAGGTTCTAGAGCAGAAGATAGGAGGAAGTCTTTCTCACTACTTAAAATGCTGGTGAGGATTGTTTTCTCTTTTCTGGTAGCCGTAGGTGTTCCACTGGTGTTCTTCATACTATTCCTCTTCAGAGAACCAAGGGACATGGAGGTTGTTAACAGATATATAGATAATGAGATCAGAGGTATAGGCTTTGAGGAAAACTACGACTATAAAAATGCTAAAATTAGCCTCGATGGACTCAATCTGGTCTATGACGTAGAAAACCTCAGGATTAAGGTCAACGATAATTTCCTATTTTTTCCAGAAGTTAAGTTAAAAATTAGAGTGATAAATCTGCTAAGAAGGCGATTCAGAATAGAGGAGCTGAATATCGGGCAGGTGGTAAGCTACATAGATCTCGATAGCCAAGATTTTTTAAAAATATATGAAAAAACATTTTCCAGTGACCATGTGTCGGAGTTGATCCACCGAGCTATCATGTATTTACACAGCAGTGGTCATATTCTAAAGTCTTTAAAATTCGATAGCAGTGTTATATATTTTTCCAACGGTGGAAATGGAGCTACCAGTAGAATTACCAATAAAATTGAACTTTCCGATAGCACCATTCATCTCCGCAGGAGAATAGACGAAACGGAACTAGGTATAGATTCTGAAATTAGGATAAACGGCGAAGCTAAAACTACTAAAATTTTTGGCAACTGCAGTATCTTTCAGGACAGAAACATTCGCTGCAGGTCAAACGTCGATAATATTTCGGTCAGTGCTTTACATTTTACTAATACTGCTGGTAGCAGTGGAGAGTTTGGCAGTATCGCAAAAAACATAATTGGTCTATTTGATCTTGAATTTACCATAAATTTTTCGGATTACACGACTCTGGAAGATTGCAATTTTAGTATGCATTCCGACGGTGGTAAATTTAACCTGAAACAATTTTTTGATGGAGAAATAACATTCAAAAATTTATCTATCCAAGGTGAAACTCACGGTTACAACATTTTAATTTTGAAAAATCTAAGCAGCAAGCTGCTGCTGGGAAAAAATGTTGATTTATCTATGTCTCTTGAAATAGAGCGCAAAAAATATATGAAAATTTCTATAGATGCGAACAATGCGTTGGCTAAAGATGTAAAAACAGTATGGCCAGTTTTTCTGGATAATTTAGAGATAAGAGATTGGCTGGCCGAACATATCCTGGACGGTCACGTAAAAAAGGCCACAGCTCGTATAAATTTTGATCACGGGGATAATGGTTTTAATTTGTCCTCCATAGATTCGGAGTTGTTTGTTAAGGGGGCAAAATTAAACTATCACAGTGATTTTCCTGAAATTTCTAATATAGATGCAAAGATTGTATTTACCGTCGATGATATGAACATATATGTCGACAGTGCCAATATAGCCAAGACGTTACTGAAAAATGGTAAAATACACCTGAATTTTAATGATGAACAATTTTTGCTTGATATTTCAGCTAAAACATTTGGTAAAGTCTACGAAGCTATGTATTTTATAAACAATGGAGAAAGGGAAAAAATCGAAAAAATTGTTACCACCTATGCGAATGGTGTAGCCTTTCTCGATGTTGATGTAAAAATACCCATCAGAGAAGACATTGATCTGTCAGACATCTCCATAGGAATAGTTGGTGAAGTGAAGAATAACAACACATTTATACTAGCCGATCAATCAAACTTCAGATTGAATATTTTGAAAAAATTTAAATCGAAAATATTTAGCGGAGAATTTGATCTAGCGAACTCTGCCATAGATTTCAAGACTATAGATTTCGTCAAGGCGAAGAATCAGGGTCTAAAAATTAGTTTGAACATTAATGTCAATGACACAAAAAATATTCTACTGAATGGTATTACAGCGGTGGATGGTGAAATAAGTTTTAGAGGTAGCGGTGCCATAAAAAATGGTACTCTAGACAAGCTAATTCTTAATAATGTAAAATATGGCAATAATGACTTCAATGTTTCCTACAGATTAGGGAAAGATTTTAGAGGAATTGTCCAAGTAGCAGGCCAACACATAAACTTTGGTAGAAAATTTAGTAAGAGAGATCTAGAAGAATATCTCTCCGCAGTTACCCAAGATTCAGATTCAGTGCTGAATAATTGTGACTACAGCATAAAATTTGAAAATTTTCTAGTAAATGAAAAGTATAATCTCAGAAATATGACTGCGGCTATCAATTTTACGGCCGGCGCTATGGACTACTTTGATGCCCAGATAGATAGAGGTGACGATAATTTTGCATCTCTGAATATTTCAAAGGTCAACGAACAGGAAAGTAATAATAAATATCTATTCAGAATCGAATGTTCTGATTTAGGTAAATTTCTCAGTGAATTGGGTATAACGGATAATCTAGTGCACGGAGATCTGTATCTAAACGGCAATATCACCACGGATAGCAAAATCGAAGGCAACTTTCGGCTAAAAAACAAATTTAGCTACATCACAGAGGATGCTAAGAATAAAAATATGAAATTTTTCAGTTACATTCTAAATAGTGATGAATTGCCAAAAAATATGAAAAATATTCTAGTGAGTCAAAATACAATGAATTTCGCCAGACTACAGGCTGATTTTAAATTAATCGGTAATAATTTGATGATAGATAATTTTCTTCTAAATTCCGATGAA
Source organism: Rickettsiales bacterium (assembly GCA_031284025.1). Lineage (GTDB taxonomy): Bacteria > Pseudomonadota > Alphaproteobacteria > Rickettsiales > UBA1997 > CALXRO01. The sequence goes on from JAITAR010000081.1 coordinate 11,436, forward strand.
ATTCTGGGTATAGGCGTTAGCGGCAATGGCAGTATGGACATCGACAGTGGTAAGGTTCAATTTGTTGGTCTGATCATCCCCCTTGAAAAAATCAGCATGCTATTTGGAATAAACAAAATTCCTCTGGTAAATAAGCTGCTCTTCGGCAAAGAAGATAGTGGTCTTATAGCTGTTGCCTAAAAATTCACCAAAGATGGTTTTGATTCCAGCTACAATTTTGAGATAATGCCA
>JAITAR010000078.1 GCA_031284025.1 Rickettsiales bacterium
GTTATTTAACATGTGACCGGAAAGAATTGGGACAAATGCGGCGCTCAGGGCCCCTTCGGCGAAAAGACTTCTGAAAAAATTTGGCAATTTATATGCGGTGAAAAATATATCCGAGGACGATCCGGTGCCCAAATATTTAGCAAAAAACACATCTCTCAGGAAGCCTGCTACTCTGGAGAGCAGAGTACACAAACTTATAATAGTAGCAGATTTAATAAAATCCATTTATTCGACTTGATTTTATTTTAGTGGAAACTAAGATTTCAGACATAAATTACAACTATTTTGATGAACTCCCTAAATTTTGTCCCAGTTGTTTTTCTGATGATAACTTTCGGTGCTGGGATAACATTATCGGATAATCCCCAGAGTCCAGAAGGTGACAAAAAAATTTTCAAAGAATTTAAGAAGAAAATTTATGAAAATGAAAGTCTAAGAGAGGGACTAAGCGACGAGGATTTTGAACCTTTGCTGGAAAATGATGTCAGTATCGAAGTTTCTGAGAAAAAAAATACAAAAGGAGCAACTATTACGGACAGAAAAAATATAGAAGCTGGCGGCATAGGAAGCGCAAAAAAAGATGCTGCCGCTAAATCCGGTGCTGTCAATGATTTAAAGGCGCAGGGAAATAAGAATATACCTTCAGCTAAAACAGAAATAGGCAAAACTGGCGAACAGGAATCGAAAGCTGAAGTAAAAAAGAAAAAAAAGGTGGAAAAAGAGAAAATCAGAAAAAAAGAGGAAAAAGTTAAAAATACGGTTAAAATCGGTGAGGCAGGAACAAAGGAGGCTAAGAACGTAGCCAAAAAAGTTGAAACTGTAGCAGAAATCAAAGAACAGGAGACAAAAATAGAGGAAAAAAAGAAGAAAAGAAAGAAAAAAAAAGATAAAGCAGAGGAAAATGAAACTAAAAATACTACTGTAATAGCTGTTGGGGTTGAAACTTCGGATGTACGGCCGGGAAATGCTGAAAACATGGAAAATAAAACCGAGAAGGCCATAGCTACAGTAGAAATCAATGGAATGACTGAAGCAGAAATTGTAGAGGCAGAAAGAATCTTAGCAGAGGACATGGGTTCGGCTGTAGTAAGTAAAAAAGAAGAAGAAACTGAAATTGAACCTAAGACTGACGAAAGTGAACAGGAAGCAAAAAAGCTTAAAATTAAAACTAAAGCAGAAAAACTCAAAGAAAAACAAAAGATGGATCAGTCGAAGGAGGAAAAAGTTGAGGCTAACGGTAAAGAAAAGATAGAGATAGGAACCAAAGGTGAAAACAGCAGCATGATGGATAAAATGGCAGAGACTGAGACTGGATCAACTAGCACAACCAAACAAAAAAACAGCGAAAACTCTGAAAACACCTCCAAAAAGAGTGACACCGGTAGCGGGACCGCTGAAACTGCAGCTATGGAGACGGGTACTGAGAATGCCGATACCAAAATTCCTAAGGATGGTGGAAAGAAAACAACTGCTGCCAGCACAGGCACTAGTAGAAGAAATAGTACTGATGTCAAGGTTTTTGGTGATGAATTGAAAAATATGGCAGACAAAATTAAACAGTTAAAGGACGCCAAAAGCGGTTTAGCTACCGCAGACGATAAAAAACTACCTATGGCGGAGAAGGAGCCTGCAGGAGTTTTAGAGAAGGTGTACAGTTATATAACGGATACGGGGGTCTCCGAAGAGTTTTTATATTCCAAAGAGTACTCGGATCTGCTAGACGCGAGCAGTAAGGTGGAACTAAAGAAGACCAGCACTAACAGTGAAAAGGATATACCACTGCTCTACAGCGTGAATAAAGGTATAATAAGCTTCAGAACCAGTGATATTCCGGAGGAATTGTTGGACTATAGGAGAACTGAGGTTAATAGTCATATACCAACAATTTTTAAAAGTGAGGATCTGAAAGAAATGGCAAAAAAGGCCATACTGCAAAGTGATCTCTCAGCACTGCGCGGAATAATGGAAGAGACAAGAGATCCAGATTTTCTAGTCGATGAGGATAAGACTCTTCTTTTGTTCTCAGTAGAAAGTAATAGCTATCTACTGACTAGATATCTGATATATAGTGGGGCTAGCATAAACGAATCAAATTCTGATATGGATAGCCCTCTCCACAGAGCAGCTAACATAGGTAATGTTGAAATGGTAAAATTGCTAATTGAAAATGGAGCAAACATTAATGCCCAGAATGTACTAGGAGAAACACCTCTCATGATAGCTATAGTCAAAAACCATGAAGGTGTTATTTACACGCTGCTGAAGAATGGAGCTGACTTAGACATCAAAAATATCAGCGGAGAAACGGTGTACACACTCTGTCTAAAACATAACAGAAAAAAAGTACAACAATACCTAGTCAATGTTTTGAGAGCAGAAGCGACCAAAAAATGACTGGCAATCACTACACTAGCGCTATCATAGAAAAACTCTCTAGAGTCGATAGAGGTTTGTTGGCAGTGATTTTTGTGATATTTTTTACAGGCATTGCCATGCTCTATTCCATAGGTAATGGAAGTATGAGACCGTGGGCTCTGAAGCAATTGATGTATTTTCTGCTGTGTTTACCACTATGCTTCAGCATAGCTACTATAGATATAAATTTTTGGCTTCGCAATGCCTATAGCATATATGCTATAGGGCTGATTATGCTGATAGTGGTGGAAATTGCTGGCTATAGATCAATGGGGGCAACGAGATGGCTAAATCTTGGTTTTGTTAGAATACAGCCATCGGAATTTATGAAAATATGTATCATATTAGCCATGGCCAGATATTTTTTTCAAACTGATCTAAAAAATATAAGAAATAATTCCACACTGCTAATTCCTCTGCTAATGGTGGGAATACCCTGTATTCTGATACTACGCCAACCAAATCTAGGCACAGCTCTGATATTGGCGACTATAGGTGTTTCTATTTTATTTTTTGTGGGGGTACAAATAAAAAAATTTATCCTATGTTTTGCTCTAGTTCTGATGGCAGTGCCATTGGTATGGAAATTTGGTCTACATGACTATCAAAAACAGAGAATTTTGATTTTTCTGGATCCTGAGAGTGATCCCCTTAACAGTGGCTACAACATAGCTCAATCAAAGATAGCCATAGGTTCCGGAGGTCTGTGGGGCAAGGGATTTATTAAGGGCACCCAGGGCCAACTGGAATTTTTACCAGAGAGACACACCGACTTCATATTCACCGTATTCTGCGAAGAATTTGGATTTATAGGCAGCATATCCATAGTGTGCCTATACATAATAATGTTTTCAATTTTTGTATACATAATAATTAGGTGTAACAATACCTTTGGAAAAATTATAGTTGGTGGTGTCTTTGTAAATTTCTTTAGCCATTTTTTTATTAATATTGGTATGGTAACTGGCATACTGCCCGTTGTCGGCACGCCACTGATCTTATTTTCCTACGGAGGTAGCGTTACCGTCTCCTCTATGATATCAATAGGTTTTGTTTTAAACATCCAGGTACATTTGAATAGAGAAGTAACCATATTGGTCTAGCGAGCCAATTTAACTCCGATAAATAGATATCGGAATAAAATAAAAAAAACATAGCCGAGCCCCTGTTTTTTTAAAAAAAGTAATTATAATTTTTTTAGAAAAATTTTTTTTATAAAAATGTCAAAAAAAATTCTTGTCATTGATGCAAATCCGTCTAAATTTAGCCTTACCGCCTGCCTGGCCGAAGAATATAGTTTGAGTGCCAAAGGAAATGGCTTTGATGTCAAAACACTCAACCTTAGGGAACTCGAATTCGATCCCATATTGCACTTTGGCTACAGTAGACGCCAAACATTAGAGCCGGATCTTGAAAAATCCCAAGAGATGCTAAGTTGGTGTGAACATTTGGTGCTGTTTTCTCCCGTCTGGTGGTATAGTTTTCCTGCCCTACTGAAAGGATTTTTTGATAGAGTATTTTTACCGGAATTTGCCTTTGAAATAAAAACTGGTCCAAAAAGACAAATCATTAAAATGATGAGTGGGAAAACTGCTACAGTATTTTGTACCTATGGCGGGCCAAAAAATAATATGGGTACAGATTTCGAAGATCCCTTCGGATTCCAAATAAAACATGGCATACTGTATTTCTGTGGCTTCGAAAATGTCGAAGTCTACCCATTCTACGAGACCGTCGGCTTCAGAAACATAAAAAGAAGACAGAATCTTATAGATGATTTAATCAAATTTGGTGCTGAAGGCAAATAGTAAAATCAAAACATTTCCTGAAAACAACAGATGGCTACGATGAGAACAATGTTTCTAGCATCTTCAAACAAAAATAAAATTAGAGAAATTTCGCTTCCTCTGAAAAGTATGGCTATAAATCTGAAATCACTAGAAGATGTAGCGCTGGAATCTCCCGACGAATCTGGGAAAACATTTGAAGAAAATGCTTTGCTAAAGGCTGACTTTGGCTTCGAAAAAACCGGACTGCCTACCATTGCCGACGATTCAGGTTTTTGCATAGAATCTCTCAGAGGGTTTCCTGGAATTTTTTCAGGAAGATTCGCAGAAAAAAATGGTGGCTATCAAAGAACAATGAGATTACTAAATGAGCTGCTAAAAAATGAAAATAAAAAATCCTATTTTATAGCAGTAATAGCCTTCATAGATAGAAACAGTTCCGGAAAAATGGAAAAACATATTTTTCGTGGTAGAGTGGATGGAAATTTTGTCTATCCTCCACGAGGCAACAATGGCTTTGGCTATTGTCCATGCTTTATGCCCGACGGTAGTGGTATAACCTACGGAGAAATGGACAACGAGCGTCGAATGGAGAGCAACCACAGATCAGTAGCCCTGAACAAATTCATAGAATTCATCAGAAAGAGAGAAACTACTAATAATCCCTAGTGTAATTGCTGTTGCCAACGATCACTAAGGATTTAAACCCTAGTCAGCGAGCTTGATTATATCGGATTCATTGTAATATTTAAATTTTCCATGGGTGACTATGGTAAATACTTCGCTATTTCGTTTCATAATGCCTCTACAGATCATGCAGCAGTGGACAGCTCTCATTACCAGAAAAAGATCCTTTGGTCTAAGATTATTAACTATTGAATTGGCGATATCATTGGCAAGTCTCTCCTGCAACTGTAATCTCTTTGAAAAGCAGTCAACAATCCTACTAAATTTACTGAGTCCCAACACTCTACCCTCCCCAGGAACATAGCCTACCGTTGCTGTGCCGTAAAACGGCAGCAAATGGTGTTCACAGAGCGATGTAAACTCTATTCCTCTGACTACAACTAGTCCATTGCCTTTAAAATCGAATGTTTTATAGAATTCTCTGTCATCACAGGCGTAGCCACTCACCAACTCACTCCAACCACGCAGTACCCTTCCAGGGGTTTCGCTGAGCCCCTCCCTCTCAGGATTATCACCACATGCTCTGATGAGAATTTTTATAAATTTTTCTAAGCGTTTCGTGTTCATTGTAGATATTGAAATTCATCAGTCAAAAAATTTTTCACTGTCTACAGTTCATAGATAGCTTCGCTGCCGTCATTTTCCTTTACACTGGCTCTATAGCAGAGCGGAATATTCTCCACCAGCCATTTCGCTATATTTTCCGAAGTGGGACTAAAATCAAAGACATCGTTCAGATTTTTATGGTCAAGTTTGTCACTGATTATTTTCCTAATGTGACTAAAATCCACAACCATTCCATCCCTATTCAGATCTCTGCTTCTGCAATGAACGGCTATAGTCCAGTTATGCCCGTGTAGATTCTCACATTTACTACCCTGTTCCGTAGCAACTCGATGACAAGCCGCCACCTCAACAGTTTTTACTATATAGTACATTCGTCTACCTCTATCATTATTAGGTAAGATAGGGTTTAAAATTTAAAACTTTAAATGGAAGAAAAAAATACTGGAGATTAATTGTCGCCGTTCTTTCCAATAGTCTTTTTTGAAGAACCAGAGATGATCATAGCCTCTATTCTTAAATTCTCCGGCATTTTTTCCAGAGCATAGCGGAAAGCAGTTCTTGGCATAATTTCCTTCTTTGCCATTAGATAGGCGAATATTTCCTTTGGATTCGATTCACTAGCAGCCTTCAGCAGCCAGCCGTATC
>JAITAR010000057.1 GCA_031284025.1 Rickettsiales bacterium
AAATTTGACTATGGCTCTAGATCTGGCCAATTTCAGACCATTCATTTCCCTTGGCACCAGCTATCTGCTGTCCTATTCCAATCCAGAGATCTCTGCCAGCTTTAGAGAATACGCCAGCTCTGGCAAATTGAAAAGCAGGGCAACTGATGTGGGTAAACTGTCTGGCTCTGTGACTATGGGTCTGAGCTATCAGTTGGCTAAAAATATGTCAGTTTCTTTGAGCGGCAGCTATAGGGGTGCTAGTGGCTACAGGTCATTTTCTGTTGGTGCTGTGGTGGGCTATAGTTTCTAGGGTTTAGATTTTTCCTATTTTCATCTGCTCTTCTATGAAATACAAATTATATTGATTTGAAGAAATAGGCTGACTACTGTGCACACAGTTTTTTAAAAAAAAATTGAAGAATGGCTATATTTAGATTAGCTAGACGATTTGTAATAGTCGTTGGAGTGTTTCTGCAGATCTCTTTCACGGAGAGAGCTTTAGCGACAGCAATGGATGGTGGGAAATTATCCAGCGTCAACCAGACCACAGTTGAGAAACTGGTAAAAGAAGTTGTAGGTTACAAACATCCTGTAGTTTTTGTGGATTTTGATAACACTATATACATGAAGAAAGATCTTAAGTTACTAGAGGGTGAGATAGATAAGGTAATTATAATGAAATCGCTCATCGAAGCAAGGGACAGTGTTACCGGTTCCAACGTAGCCGAAGCTAGCAGGTATCTAGTGGAACAGGCTACTGCTCTAGAAAAGGATCGTTTTAAAAATCTTTCGGATGTCAAAAAAGGCTACATAGGTGACAGTGGTTTCAGAAATAACCTAACTGAGAGGATAGCTCGTGATTTTACGAATAGGGCTAAACCAAATCATCGCGTATCCTATCTTTTGAATCTGGGGTTTTCTTCTAATTATCTGGAAAAAGTATATACCGAGATGTCGAAAAATTATCAGGAATACTACGAAGGCATTCGACCAAATTTAACTATAGTAGAGTTTATCTGCCAGCTGGTGCGACTAAAAGTACCAGTGTTTATTCTAACGGACAATTCAGAGGCTAATGTTATGGTTGGTTTTAGGCATATGAATTTGGATAATTACATCAGGAACCGTGTTTCAGAACTTGGCAGAAAAATTGACCAAAAAATTCCAATAGTTGCTCCAGAAACCGATATACATGGGGTAATACCCGTGAATCTAGATGAGAAACCGATTATTCCAATTATATCATTCCTAAAACTTAGGCCCGGAGCTTCATATCCAAATCAGTTTGAAACTGGCTCTAAAAGATCTCCAGAAATACTGGTTACCATAAAAGAAATTCTGGAAAGAAAACATGGGATAGATTTGAATAGAGGAACAACCTATGTACTGTTCGACGATAGTGATGAAATTGTAGATATTTTTGTTTCAAAAGGATGCAAGGGATATCTGGTAGATGGAGACAATATACATCTGTACAAAAAGAAATAGGGATACTTTTCTAGAAAAGAATAAGTATCCCCGCTGATCTATCTATCAAAACTCAGAATTCCGAGGATTTTACATTTCAAAATTGTACTCACCGCTATAGGCGTAGGTGAAGAGCTGTTTTAGTTCTGCTATGAGTGGATATCTTGGATTCGATCCGGTACATTGGTCATCGAAGGCTCTCTCTGAAATATCGTCCAGGGAAGCTATAAATTCTTTCTCCTTGAAAGCATTTCTAGTTTCTGCTTTGATCGACGGAGCAATGCCAATCTCCGCCTTCAGTTCTTCAACCTTGGCTATGAGATTGTCAATCTTCTCCTTTGGATTTTTGCCGCCAAAGCCCATAAAGTCGGCTATCTGGCTATACTTTTCGCTGGCGAAGGGGTATCTATACTGGGCAAAGACAGCCTGTTTCACCGGTTTATCACTGCTGTTATATCTTATAACCTGTGAAATACAGTAGGCATTGGCTATTCCGTGGGGAATATTAAATCTTGCCCCCAATTTATGGGCCATTGAATGGCAAATGCCCAGGAAAGCATTGGAGAATGCCATGCCAGCTATATTCGCGGCGTAGTGCATCTGTTCTTTTGCATCTATAGAATTTCCATTGACTGCGTCACTGAGATTGGCAAATACCATTTTTATGGCCTGCAGAGCTAGCCCATCGGTAAATGGAGATGCCATGGTGGACACATAGGCTTCAATGCCATGAACTAGTGCATCAATGCCCGATGCCGCCGCCAGTCCTCTAGGCATTGTGGTGGCCAAATCGGGATCTACAATGGCCATGCTTGGCGTAAAAGCATAGTCAGCTATGGCGTATTTGTTATGTACCTTCTCATCAGTGATAATTGTAAAGGGAGTTACTTCGGATCCAGTACCTGATGTAGTTGGTATGCAAACTAGATCAGCAATTTTACCCAGATCGGGCATCATGTAGGCCCTTTTACGTATATCTAAAAATCTCATGGCTATGTCTTCAAATTTTACGTCTGGCTGTTCGTACATCAGCCAAATCAATTTGGCTGCATCTATAGGAGAACCGCCACCCAGGGCTATTATCACATCCGGCTGTAGACTTCTGCAGCCACCTAGAGCTCGCTGTACCAGACCAAGGGAAGGATCAGGTTCCACGTCGGAAAATATAGTGTATTTGATGTCTAATTCCTCAAGGACATCGGTCACCTTCTTTGTGTAGCCGAGATCAAATATCACCTTGTCTGTAATTATGAACGCCTTCTTTTTACCCTTTAAATCTCTAAGGGCGAAACTCACACAACCTTTTTTAAAATAAATTTTTGGTGGTACCTTAAACCAAAGCATATTCTCCTCCCTCTCTGCAACTACTTTTATATTAATCAAATGTTTAACTCCTATATTTTCACTGACGGAATTGTGGCCCCAGGAACCGCAACCCAGAGTCAACGATGGTTCTAACCTAAAATTGAACAGATCACCAATAGCTCCCTGGGAAGCTGGAGAATTCACAATAATCCTAGACGTAGTGAGAGCATTGCTATATTCTTCTATTCTATCTCCATTGGATTCTTTTGTGTAGAGCACGGAAGTATGGCCATTGCCACCAAGTTCCACTAGGTTTTGCGCCTTTTTTATAGCATCGACTAGACTTTTAGCCTTATACATGGCCAATATGGGGGATAACTTCTCATGGGCAAAGGGCTCAGCCGCCGTTGTGTCGCTGACTTCACCTATAAGAATTTTTGTTCCCGTTGGCACCTTGATTCCTGCCATATCCGCTATTTTGCAAGCCGACTGGCCAACAATGTCAGCATTCAGTCTATTGTCCGCAAAGAATAGGTTTGCAAGCACCGCATTTTCCTCTCTTTTTAATATGTAGCAACCCCTCTTTTCAAATTCTTTTCGAACCTTTTGATAGACTTCATCAACAACGATTACTGATTGTTCAGATGCGCAAATCATTCCGTTGTCGAAAGTTTTGCTAAGAATTATAGAGCTTACGGCCATCTGCAGGTCCGCAGTCTCATCTATCACTGCCGGCGTGTTGCCAGCTCCAACGCCGATAGATGGTGTTCCAGAGCTATATGCAGCCCTAACCATGGCTGGTCCACCGGTTGCCAGTATTAAATTCACATCTCTATGGGACATCAGTGCTCCAGACAGCTCTATTGTCGGCTCATCGATCCAGCCAATTATGTTTTCTGGAGCGCCAAATGCCACAGCCGCCTCTAGCATTAACCTGAGGGTTTCGCAGGTGCATTTTTTAGCTCGCGGGTGTGGTGAAACGACAATGCCATTTCTAGTCTTCAGTGTAATCAGACCTTTAAAAATGGCCGTAGAAGTTGGATTAGTCGTAGGTATTATCCCTGCGATAACTCCAACTGGACAGGCGATCTTGCTAAGCCCGTTAACGGCATCTCTTCCGACTAGACCGCAGGTTTTCGAATGTTTATACTTATTATATATATACTCAGCAGAAAAATGATTTTTTATCACTTTATCCTCTACGATGCCCATTCCCGTTTCCTCCACTGCCATTTTAGCTAGAGGAATCCTTTTGCTACACATGAATAGAGCCACCTGTCTAAATATTTCATCAACCTTTTCCTGACTATATTCAGCAAACAGGTTCTGAGCCTTTTTTACACGATTAACTAGACTATCCAGAGATTCCAGAGAATTAACAATTATCATAATTTTTCTAAATATCTTATTAATTAAGAACTAATTATGTAGTCTAGATAACACATAATTAAAGTCAAGTATTATTGTAAAATAAAAGCTTATAAATAATTTTTATGTTAAAATTCTTTGAAAAAGAACATAATAAATATTTTATAAGTTTTTGTGTACTATCATTTTTTATTTGTATAGATGGTTTGTATCTCGTCCGTCTATATTTTTCTAGTATATAAACTTTAAAAACTACACTTTATCGTAGCACCAACAGAAAATGACCTGTAGCCACTGGCACCCCTATAGCTGCCACCCAAAGAAACTGACACATTTTTAGCCAACTGATAGTTCAAACCCAGAGCCACAGAGCCAGAAAGTTTGCCCACCTCCGCTGCTCTACTTTTCAATTTGCCAGAGCTGGAGTATTCTCTAAAGCTAGCAGAGATCTCTGCTGTGGAGTAGGACAGTAGATAGCTGGTGCCCAGAGAAATGAATGGTCTGAAATTGGCCAGATCTAGAGCCATAGTTAGACCGAAATTGCCAGCCACCAGGTGATGGCTGCCACCATCTATCGTTAAATTTAAAACTCCTGCACCTTCTTCGCTAAATTTGCTGTAGCCTAGCAGAGAAGTTTCTAGCGATGCCGAAGGAGTGAAAATTAGATAGCCTCTCACTCTAAATTCTTTTTCCAGCGCCATAGCTGCATTGAATATGTTGGTGGAAAAATTTGATTTTGCTATCTCATTTAGTTTCTCTATACTTCGGTCAATTTT
>JAITAR010000035.1 GCA_031284025.1 Rickettsiales bacterium
AAAAACAGATTTTTAGGACCATCCATATATAACTGCAGCTGACTATGCTGATCAATTGTTCCAATGGCGCTAATCGGTACCACACCAAAACCATTTTTACCAAGTGATTCGGCAAGCAACTGCCCATACCAACTTGATAAATTTCTGAGTCTATCGAGATACGGCATAGTTACACTGCCGAACACATCATCCCCATATAGTTCGCACTGCTTGGCACAGACTTCTATGATAGAGTCTTCTTCTCCGGTGAAAAATTTGTCTAACAAATCTGCAGCTGCATTCCTTATATTTTTTATGTCAAAACCAGCTACCGCTGCCGGGATTAGAGCAACATTTGACAGAAAGGAAAATCTGCCACCTATGCGGCTATCGTGCTCTATGGTGGTTATGGAAAATTCCCTAGCCAATTTTGAAAGAGGATTATCCTTCTTCTCCGTTAGAAAGAAAAAATTGCGAGCTAGCGCCGCCACTCCGCATTTTTTTTCTAACATTTGCATCAGCAGCAGCGTCTGCGAAAGGCATTCTATTGTTTTGCCAGATTTACTCACCGATAGAAATGCAGTATTATCGACGTTTAGCCTATCGAACAGGTATCTACTGCTGTTACCGTCGATATTTTCCAGCACAATTACCTTCACCTCATGCTTCAATGCCAGAAATGCTTTAGTGGCAAGGCTAGAACCTCCAATGCCAATTACCACTAGACATTCAAAATTATCTCTTATTTGCGTACCTATTCGTATAATTTCTTCCAAATCGCCAGTTTCACGTGCTATGGCTAGGGCTCTATAATTATCATTTGTATAGAGTTCGCTCTCCAGAGATTGCTTTTTGTCTAGGATTTTCCTAAGAAAATTTGAGTTCCCCAAACTACAATTCAACAATGTTTGTTTACACGACGGCATCCTATAGCTCCAAATTTTAATAATCCTGACCTTCAACCTTTGAAATGGCGGAAAAATCACAGTTGTAACCAACATATAACCTCATTACTATATTTACAATAGGATTGCTAATCTAATTGCAATTAAAAAAAGTGTGCTATACTCTGTCCATAATTTTTAATTTTTTAGGAGAAGGATGACTATGACTAAACTGACAAATTTTGTTTTCCATTCTAGTCTGGCGATAGCTATTATTTTTAATATCGTAGCGGTGGGCAGGGCCAAAGCTGAAGATGTGAATAATTTTGAGGGACTGCGGAACGCCATAATGAGTAGTCAAAATGAAATAGTAATAAAAAATACTATAGATTTCACCGCCAATGGACCAGTGATCAACTACAGTGACATAGTTATCTCTGGACCTAGCGAAAATGCATCGGGTCTTCTGGATGGAAATAGCAGCTATAAATTTTTCATATTTGGAAAAAATGCAAAAAACATTTCACTGAAAAATCTACATCTGAAGAATGGCAGTAGTGGGATTGAAGCTGGCTACGACAATGGTGGTGGGGCTATTTATCTGAACACAGGAGTAGTGGTCAACCTAGAAGGTCTTACTTTTAGCAATAATCAGACTAGATCCCAAGGAGGAGCCATCTACTCCTATGGAACCGACAACAACAACAGAAATAGTCTAAATTTCACGGGAGAAACCACCTTCGACGAAAATAAAACTATCGGGACCATTGGCAGTAATTGTGGAGCTGTCTTTGCTCACTATTCAACGCTGACCTTTGGAGAAGGACCAGCAACCTTTAAAAGCAACAGTAGCGCAGGCGATGGAGGAGCCATCTACATTTGGAGTTCATCACTAACCTTTGGAGGACTAGCAACCTTTAAAGGCAACAATAGCGCAGGCGGTGGAGGAGCTATCTATGGCGGCAATGGAACAGAACTGATCTTCGGCGAAAATGTAACTTTCACAGAAAATAGTTCTGTTGGCTATGGTGGAGCCATCCGTTCCTATGGAGAGAATGCCACTAACAAAAATATTTTGAAATTTGAAGGAAATGCTACCTTTGTGAGAAATAGCGCCACTAGAGGCGGCAATGGTGACGGTGGAGCCATCTCCGCCGAAAATTCATCACTAACCTTTGGAAAACTATTAGCAACCTTTAAAAACAACAGAAGCGAAGGCTCTGGAGGAGCTATCTATGGCGGCAATAGAACAGAACTGATCTTCGACGGAGAGGTAACTTTCACAGAAAATAGTTCTGTCGGCAATGGTGGAGCCATCTGTTCCTTCGGAGAGAATGCCACTGACAAAAATATTTTGGAATTTAAAGCAAATGCTACCTTTGTGGGAAATAGCATAACTGGAGGTGGCAATGGTTACGGTGGAGCCATCTTTGTCATAAATTCATCACTAACCTTTGGAGGACTAGCAACCTTTGAAAATAACAAAACAAGATTTGGCGGAGCTATCTGTGCCTCTGACGGCTCATCTATAGAATTCAACAATGGCCTGCGTCTGATTGGAAATACTACGGGAAACACAGACAGTGGAGCTCTGCATATACAGGGAAACTCCAACGATGAACTAGCCACCATTACTATAGTACAGAAAAATCCACTGGTACCGACGGAATTCAGAGGAAATATATCAGGAGCCGATAGAAACGGAAGTAATGCTGTTTATATGGAAAGGCACTCTCAGTTTAAATTTACTGTGGAGAAAGGCAATGTTGATGTCTACGATGTTTTCACTGGCGATAAAACTAAAGACACCAACATCATAACTATAAACAGAGACAATGGTTGGGTCAATATAGAGAAAGGCGGCTCCCTGGAAAATGTTAAAGTTGTCAACAGAGGAAATTTGAAATTAGCAGGAGAATCCAGAGGATT
>JAITAR010000050.1 GCA_031284025.1 Rickettsiales bacterium
CTCCTGAAGTTTTATTCTATCTTTTTCCTCCTCTTCTCTTATCTTTTCAAATTCCTTCATCCGTTTCCCCCACTCCTTTTTAGAATATTCATCTTTTTGTCTGGGAAAAACTTTTTCACTAATACCCTTGGCCCAATCGCCAAACACATAGCCATCATACACTGCCCTTGCCCAATGACGATTGTTTTTACCCCAGCGGATAAATCCGTCATAACCCACAGTAAAATTTGGAAGTGGGATACCATGCGCAGAGAGTGCTTCATTTAATAGATCCATATGAGCCTCCATTTATTAGTTGTGAAATTTTTTTTGACTAGCGTTTTAGTGGAAATGGATAAATGTTCAAAACCATTGGTCCAACGGATATTAAGATTTTCTTGATCTTTACTAATTTTATGTAAAAATACAGCTCTACTTTTGTAGAAATATTTTTCATCGCGCTTTCCTGGTTGTAGTCGGGAGGCGCTTTTTATTTTGTTCATAATTTTTCCCTCCCCGTTCTACTTTCTATCCAAGCCTCAACAGCCTCAAGATTATATCTTACCAGCCGCCCAACTTTTATATATGGCAAATTATATGTTTTTAGGCATCTCCACTTGTTGAGAGTACTTTTTTTAATTCCTAAAATCGAGGATAGTTCCTCAACTTTTAACAAATTATATTTCATAGACTACTACTTTAGTAACATTCAAAAATTATCTTCTCCTATACTGTGGATGTGAAGGAAAAAAATTTCTTTTATTTTTTTACCCCAAAAAAATGGCTATTTTTAGCCTTAGAATACATTTCTTAATAAGAACCCCTTGTCAAAATTCTATTTTTACGCGATAATTACAATAACCTACAAAACATAGCAGGAATTTTGGAACCTTAGACTTTCTGTGGAGAATTTCGTATTTAGATTTTTTTTGTGCGTTTACGAAGGATTTTGTTGGTTTTGGCTTTGCTCCGGTTCAATTTTTTAATCTTTTCTTTTCTTTGAATTTTCCCCATGTTACAGTCTACTTCGTCGCAACCTTCAGAAAGAGCAGTTGAGAGTTTATGATTTTTTACTCGAGAACGATAATCATCCCTCTTGATACTAGCTAACATTTTGGCGTGTTCTTCAGGAAAAACATTTTTGAGTTCGATCAAAGGTTCATCTAATTCATTAAAAAGGATCAGAATTTTCTCACTGTCCTTTATAAAATCATTATATTCTTCTATCCGCTCCCAATCAGCCTGTATTTCCAGTTTTTTATAGCCTTCCTCTAAAAATAGCGATTCAACAATTTTTTTAGTTTTTTTTAGTCTGCCTTCTTTTTCATTACCAGTTTCATCAGTGAAAAGTTTTTCCATCAATGTACAATCACTGATAAAGTTCATTCTTTTGGATCCATCGCCCTTGCATGCAATATCTACTATTTTTCTAGAAATTTCATCCCCTGACAGTCCTCCTCCCAATATTTTTTCCCTATTTTTTTCATTCCTGAAAAATTCTTCAAGTATTCCTAGAGGTAGAAGAGGTTGTCCTTTCTTTATATTAAACGTATCCTTTCCTTCAATTACTCCCCAAAGAATCAGATCGATGTAGGGCAAAATTTGATATTTGATAAACATTTTATGTTCCGACTCCTTAAATAGCTCTGGATCGTTGGATTGTTTATTAGCCTTGTGTCCTGACTCTTTAGATAATTCTGTATTTTTAGACTTCTTATCAAATTCAAGCTTCCGTCTCTCTTTTTTCACTATTACTTCAATATTTTCTGAAATGACCGAAATTGGAGCCTCTATATTTATGGAAACGATTTTTTCTCTGAATAACGTATTTGATAGAGTTTGTAGTCCCACTTCTATACAGAAGGAGATTGCTGGGGGTAGTGGATATTGGAAATTTTCTAATGCTCTGATAATGGATATTACTTTGTCCAATTTGCGTCTTTCTTTGGCAGAATACGGCATCTCAAATATTATTTTATTTGCTTTATTACACAGTTCACGCCTAGATTCGGCTGGTTGATTTGGCGCATTTAATGGACCTTCTTTTATGAGTTCAGACTCTATATCTTTTGTGAATTCACGTACCGCGTTATTTGGTAATCTAAATTCAAAATTAGAGCGAATATATCTTGGTACTTCCGGCTGGTCTTTTTTCACATATAGTGGGTCTTTTTTCATATACAGCGGTTCTTTTTTTATGGACCCAAATGAGTTTTTTATGGATTCCGTCCGTTTCTTAATATTTTCCTCCATTTCTTCCTTAGAAATTTCACCATTATCTACAGCCTTCATCATATATCTATACCCTAACGAAGGAAAATCACTAACTATTGGTAGATATTGGATTACATCCTCTATAAGCTGAAATCTGAACTTTAAACTTAAATACCAGTCCTTGACGTTGAATTTTTCGATTCCCTCATAATTTTTCAAATTAAACCATTTAGGAAGATCCGATATATCTTTTATTTGTGATATTTCCCTTGAATTATTTTTAATTATCATTGTTCACCTCATTATTATTGTTATGTTTTGGATTTATGCCGGCCAACTCATTCATTCTACTAATCCCGGTTTGTATGCTATCACGCACCGGGTCCATAGAAAGACGAGAATATATAGCTATGGCTCTTGTCGATTTATCTCCGAGAGCTTTGCCAATAACATTTAGATTTGATCCACTAATTGCCTGATAACTGGCAAATGTTCGTCTTAGATCATGGAGGCGTAGATTCTCAATACCAGCTCTCTTTAACAAACTTTTCCAAGCTCGTTTTGGTTCCATAAGATGACCACTTTTCGAAGTAACACTGGGAAAAAGAAATGGAGAAGCTGCCACAGTCTTCATATTCTCAAGTAATTCTAGGGGTTCTCTTGCCAAAGGTAGAAATTGTGGTTCACCTGTTTTTGTGTCTGGTATGTAGATATGTTTTTCTTCAAAATTCACATTCTCCCAACGAAGAGACAACATGTTGCTTCTTCTCTGTCCGCAGTAGAGAGATAACAATACATAATTTCGGAAGTTTTCATTTGGCTCAATGGCTAGCGCCTCGTGGAACCTTTTAAGTTCGCTAGATTGTAAAAAACGATCGCGAGACTTCTCTTTGAACATTTTAATGTGTAGAGCCGGATTTTCTCCTGGAAAACCCCAGGCTATAGCTCTATTAAACATATGTCTAAGCAGAGCTAGAGTTCTATTGGCTATATATAGACCGCCCAGGGAACCTATGGAACGATGAAGACTTTCTATCTCTCTGTGGGTAATATCAAGCATCTTCCTGTTGTGAAATTTCACCAAATGCGTATTCATGATACCTTCATCATTTTTACATGACGCTGGTTTTTTATGTATTTTTGCATGTTGAGGAAAATACACCCCCTCGAAGAATTCCTTTAGAGTCAGATCCTGATGTAACCTCTTTTTTTCCTCATTTGGATTTTTCCCCTGAACTATTTGTTCAAAATTGGAAACGACCAATTCACGAGCTTTTCTAAGCGTTATTTCAGAGGCGCTACCGAGCTTGATATGAAGATCCTTTCTGTTCACTTTTTTGAAAAGATAATAGACCTTATCGGTCTTTCCAACTCGCAGAACTAGTCCTTTGGTATTTGTATCCTTTACTAGGTATCTTTCCTCCTTCATGGCTAGGGGTAACCTGCTAACCGCTGCTTCCGTAAAATTAAATCTATCCACAATTTTCACTATAGCCTCCTCCTTCATACTTATTTTCGGGCGATCCCTGGGTCGCTCATGGGTCGCTTTTAAAACGAAATTTTAGTAAACTTAGTCCAAAATAGTAAAGTTCACTTGTCTTAAAAAGCAAGAGAAAGTGCAGAAAATCAATATAAAGAAAAAATGATATAAATAGGTAATAAATGAGACTTTGAGATTTGTAATCAGTAGGTCGGGGGTTCGAGTCCCTTTTGTGGCACCAGGTTTTTCAAGGATTTATGAGGATGAAGAAAAATGGCGGGTTTTACTAGTAGGCAAATAGTAGGCAATAGGAGAGAAAGAATTTGGCCTATTTTGGTTAATATTGGAGATAGTTTATGAATATTAGAAAATTAAATGCCAAAAAACTGGGATAGTTGTGTGATTTTAAAGAGGCGATTAGACACATGGCTCCAGATTTGAGCCCAGCAGAAGAAATACAAATATACAGTAAGGTTTTTCCCGATCTAGATCGAGAGAATGAACCCTCTAAAAAATTTAGGGAAGCCATGGAAAGTTTATTACAAATTATAAGCGAGGGCGAATTACACGTCTATGGGCGTCGCGCTCTGTTGTCGTATACGGGAGCTTCTGGGTTGGAGTTAACTATGGGCGATTATCCCGTTAGTCCTGAGCAGTTCACAATTTCTGTGAAAAGCGAGCGCATAGAACAAATTCAACATCTGCCTAAATTTCCTAAGTGCTATATTCTTTTTAAAGAACCGGTGTTTATAGCGCTGAGTACAAGAACTCAGGAATATATGATTAGTCATGTTGATGAAAATTGCGGGTTAAACCCAAAAAACTCAAACGACCGCGGTCTTTGTAAAGATGATCCTGTTTATAATTTATTATGGAACAACCCATGTACTGTGTGGGGGTTTAGTGATATAGAAGTGGATATTGCCAACCATGAGAAGCCAAAGAAAGAATTGGCACCAAATAGACAAAAGAGGGAGTATAAAGAGTACGGTTACGAAATATTGAAAAAGATTGATACTGGTGAAATAGAGTCTGAACCAGGGGCTAAGCAGAGAGCAGGAACTCTTCAAGAAAAATTTAAAGAAGAGTACGACAAAATATATAGTGAAAGAACATTTTTGAATTGGAGACGAGATTTTGATAGGGAAAAGAAAGCGACGTTGGAAAATAATCTCTACTTCCCACCCATAAATTCTACCCACATTGGATTGGCAACTCAACCGGAGGTTTAAGTGAGAATATCCTGTAGTAGTCATTAACCTTCCTGTTGGCCTCCTGCGT
>JAITAR010000072.1 GCA_031284025.1 Rickettsiales bacterium
CACCACAGCTAATGGAGGAGCAATAAACGCCTTTAATAATTCAAAATTAACTTTTCTACAGAAAGTAGTATTTATAGATAATAAATCTATCAGCAATATAAATGGCGAAGGTTTCGGTGGTGCAATTTGTGCTAAATCTTCAGAGTTAAATTTTGGCGGAGAGGTAGAATTCAGAGGAAATAAATCCTCTAAATTCGGTGGAGCCATTTGTTTGGATAGTAGCGATAAAAGGCATGGTGTTATTTTTGACGGACAGGCTATCTTTGAAAAAAATCAATCAAAGCAGGGTGGTGCAATCTTTGTCAACGATAGTGCATCCATAGAATTCAACAACGGTCTTCGTCTGATTAATAACACTACGGCGGACGCTGACAGTGGAGCTCTGCATATGTTTGGCTACTATAGTAAATCAGACGACATTTGCAGAATTGTCACCATCACAATAGTGCAAAAAAATCCAGATAGTCCAACGGAATTTAGAGGAAACAAATCCAATGGGGAAAAGGAAAAAAATGCTATCTATATGACGCAGTATTCTCGACTGAATTTTATTGTGAAAAAGGGTAATGTTGACATTTTCGACGTTCTAAGTGGCGAAAGAAGTTTGCCTGGTAACGTTATAACTATAAGCAATGGCAAAGGCTGGTTTAACATAAGAATGGGCGGCTCCATAGAAAATGTCGGTCTCATTAACGAAGGAAATCTCAGCCTTATTGGTCCTCTAGCTAAGGAACTTAGACTAATCAATTTTATCAACTCTGGTACAGTTAAATTTGGAATATTTGGAAATAAAAAAAATGATAAAATCGTAGTAGCAAACAAAATAATTCTGGAGCAAAACACTGTTTTGTTGCTAGTGGCAGCCAAAGGAGAGCACAAAGCGGGAGAAAGTTATGATATTTTGGTTTCTAATAGTGCTGATACTATCAGTGGCAAAAACATCGAAAATATAACCATAATTTCTCCTCAGGGCATTATAGCCACAGGAAAATTTAAAAGTGGTAGCAACGAAAAAATATATCAAATAATTATAGAAAAAGATATCACTATAAAAACTTATCCGGAAGAAATGAGAATAATCCCTTATCTAACTAATTTGGATAACAATCAAATATTTCTCTTAGATCTACTGACGGATATCTTTAGAAATCATCCCGACGACATAAATATAAACAATTTTATAAATCGTATGCTGGAACTCGGCAGCCGCGAAGATATGAAAGAGACTCTCAGTCAAATGTCCCCCCAGCTGTTAGCTGATGTTATTAGCAGTGATCTTATCGACATTGCAAGACAGCGTCCAAAAAAAGAAATGAATGGCCTAAACTACAGAAATAGCATATTGGCCAATGGAATGGAAGATAATGTCATGGGCTTTACAGTGGGAATTGTCCTGCATCCGGAGGGAACTACCCTAGGGTTCTACGGAACAATGGACAGTCATTTTCTTCGGGGAAGTCAGGGTAGTAGTGAGGTTAGAACTATTGGAGGAACTTTAGATCTACAGCTGATAACGAAAATTGCCTATGAACTCAATTTGATTATAGGTCTATCCCATAGAATAAATAGCCATAGAGTAGGCAGAAATATAGAAAAACTAAATGAAACTGCAAAATCTGGTTTTTTCACTAATGCACTTAGTGTAACCACAGCAGTGGAGAGAGAATTTAGAATTAAAAATTATCTTCTACTAACTCCCTCTTTGTCATTAGAAGCTTCTCTACTTACCCATGGAGAAATTAAAGAAGAAAATGCAGGAATTCTAAATCTAATGGTAAATAGTGGCAACTATCACCTGATTGCTAGCAATTTAAACCTAACTATAGCTCTAGAGCTAGCCAGACTCAGACCATTTATTTCTCTTGGCACCAAATATCTCCTATTATACAGCAGTCCGGAGATTTTCGCCAGCTTTGTAGGGTACCCAGGCTATGATAAACTAAAAAGTAGAGGAATAGAGGTGGGTAGGCTATTTGGTTCGTTGACTCTGGGATTTAGCTATAGACTGACTAACAATTTGTTTCTTTCTCTACTGGGTGATTATCAAGCTGCTTGTAACTACAGTTCATTCTCCAGCAGTATTACTTTAAAATATCTTTTTTAGGACTATTTGTTAATCTTTTGTTCACTCTCTATATTCCATCAACAGCGTCAGTAGAAACTAAGAAGTTTTCTCCCAAATTTTGCAGAGAAAAACAGGAATAAATGAATCTATTCAGTCGATTAAATTATAATAAATTTATATTAAATTTATTTATAATAAGTTGACTATTTATGAATAAATTTTTATTATCCATAATTATAACTCTTTAAGTTTAAAGGCTGAAAAATGGAAAAAGAGATAATTAATAAGACGGAAATGTCTTCAGAGGAATATAATGAAGAACTTGAGATAACGGTCGATATGCAACATAGTATGATCAATATGTTGAGTAGTGGCGGTAATTCCAGCGATGCGGATCTATTGAAAAAATTTTTCGATGAAAAAAATGAAGAGATTGAGGCATATCCCAATGGGAAAAAACTATCTCTGGAGGAATTAAGGGAATGGGTAAACTCTGATGAATTTCCGGCAGAGGAGCGTGAAAAATTTGAAGAACACATTAAAAATGTTGAGAAAAATTTGAAAACACAGCCTAGTCCAGAAGTAAAATCTCAGGCTAAAGACCATTCAAATTTAGAATCTGAAGACACCAAATCCACTGATTTGAAAGACATTGCAGACCAGGAGATGGATTCTGCTGCCGATGATGCCTATCCGGCATCTAGAGAGGTCGATGGAAAGAACATAGCCGCCATTGACGAAGATGAAAATGATAGATCCGCATCCTTTGGAATACAGGAGTCAATGGAGGATGATGAGGACCAACTGGCAGTGGATGAGGAAGATCAATCAATGGCAGATAAAAAACCTGGGTCGTCAGAATTATCCGATGACGATCGTAAAAAAGCAGAAAAATTAAAATCTCCTGCGAGTCCTCCCAAACTTGAAAGTGAAGTTTCTCTGGGTATACCTCCCCAGGTCTGGCTTATACCGATAAACGCTGGTGGCATGGTACTCGCCTGCATGATTCCCGGAGGAG
>JAITAR010000010.1 GCA_031284025.1 Rickettsiales bacterium
AGAACTAGTAGAAAATGAAAAGATCTACAGAATAACAGTCCTGGAGAAGGTCAAAATAAGAAATAATCCAGGAGAGACAAATCTCTTCTCCCATCTAGGCACTTTAGACCACAACCAACGAGATGTAGCCAATCTGCTGTCAAATATTTATTTTGACAATTTCGCTGATGAAAGCATAAACAACATGTTGGATCGCATTGATAATTTCAAAAATCACGAAGATCAAAAAACAGTTCTCAGCCAAATATCTCCCCCACTGTTGATTGACATTATTACAATGAACCTGCTCTCCAGTCAGAGGAATGTAATCAGTCGGCGGCATATCCCTACGCTGAATACTCTGGCGCTGGAGCCTATCTACAGCAATAGTAAATTAGCTAGTGGACTTGCAGACAATGCCGCAGTCCTCAGACTGAACTATGGCCACAGCTTTAGAAATCTAATGTTCGACAGAGACCTTTCTCTGGCTTTCTTTGGAGATATAGCTAGCCATTCTTTCAAAGATAGCCAGAATAGCAAAGCTAGCGCCATTGGCGGGACTTTGGCTCTTCGACTGGAAATGGAAGTTATCAATGGCATCAATATAGCTCTCAATCTGTCCTACAGAAGAAATAGTCACAAAATTGACCGAAACATAGAAAAACTAAATGAAATGGCAAAATCCAATTTTTCCACCAATACATTCAATGCAGCTATGGCGCTGAAGAAAGAATTTAGAGTTAGAGGCTATCTGATTTTCACTCCTTCGGCATCGCTAGAAACTTCTCTGTTGAGTTACGGCAAATTCAGTGAAGAAGGTGCAGGAGTTTTAAATTTAACGATAGACGGTGGCAGCCATCATTTGATAGCTAGCAATTTCGGTCTAACCATGGCTCTAGATCTGGCCAATTTCAGACCATTCATCTCTCTCGGCACCAGCTATCTGCTGTCCTACTCCAATCCAGAGATCTCTGCCAGCTTTAGAGAATACTCCAGCTCTGGCAAATTGAAAAGTAGAGGTACGGAGGTGGGCAAACTGTCTGGCTCTGTGGCTCTGGGATGTAGCTATCAGTTGGCTAAAAATGTGTCAGTTTCTCTGGAGGGTAGTTATAGGGGTGCTAGTGGCTATAGATCTTTCTCTGGCGGTGTGACCATCGAATGTAATTTTTAGCGCTTGGAACTTTCTTCCTCTATTAACTAGAGAAAAAACAGAAGTCAGTCCTGAAGCGGGTGGTACCTACACGCCAAAAATTTTACTGTACCTCATCTACTCAAAGATTTTGAACCCATAGTGTCTAAGGAACAATATGTCTCCATCATATAGGTTTCTTATGTCACCGATTCCATATTTCAGCATGGCCAATCTTTCGATTCCGAAGGCGAAGGCAAATCCTTGGTGTTTTTCAGGATCCATGGCTGCATTTTTTAATACGGTGGGGTGTACCATGCCGGCACCAAGAACTTCCATCCAGTTGTCTCCTTCCCCAAAGATCAATTTCTTTCCATCTGTTTTTCTATACCTGAGATCAACCTCTATGCTAGGGCTAGTAAATGGAAAATAGCTCGGTCTGAACCTCAGAGAGGCATTCTCTATGCCGAAAAATTTTTTAATCACCGTTATAAGACAATCCTTTAGATCCTGCAGGTTTATATTCTCATCTATGTAGACAACGTCCATCTGATGGAACATTGGGGAATGGGTGGCATCCATCTCACTTCTAAAAGTTTTACCGGTGGTGAAAAATTTAAATGGAGGTCTGTTTATTGGCATTTCCCGCATCTGCAGACTTGTTGTCTGGGTTCTAAGTATAATTTTTTCGTCCTCGTCATTTTTCAGATAAAATGTGTCCTGCATCTGTCTGGCTGGATGATCTGGAGGTATATTTAGACCACCAAAGCAGTTCCAATCGGTTTCCAATTCAGAGCCATTAGTTTCAGAGAAGCCCATAGAATACATTATGTCTCTTAGTTCCCTCTGAACTTTGGACATCGGGTGTAACAATCCTTCACTGGTCTGTCTCGGTGGCAGAGTTAGATCTAGAGCTTCGCTCTGCAGCTCTATTCTTATTTTTTCTTCGTTGAAATTATTTTCAATTCTATCTATCTCTTGGCTAATAAAATCTTTCAATTCATTAATTTTAGAGCCAAAATCTCGTCTCTGTTCCAATGAAAGACTATTTAATTCTTTCATCAGTTCGCCTATCTCACTTTTTTTACCGAGAAAATCAGCTCTGAGATTTCTAATCTGACTTGGATTCTCTACCTTATCCAGTCTATCGAGAAAATTCTTTTTTATACTTTCTATAGTCATTAAACTACCTTATATTTTTTAATCTGAATAAATTGTTATTGTAAATACATATAATATTTGAGCCACTTCTTAGAGCAAATTGGCTTGCCACCTGTTCAATGACTAGATAATTTTCCACTACTCTGTAGTTTACCAGTGCCTCGTAGCCATCCGAATCAACTGAATAGATTGCTGGAAGTTCATAGTTATCTCTGTTGCCGAATTCCATATAGGTAAACTCGCCATCGTCAAATACTTTTGCTGGAGCAATGTTTTCGCTTCCGCTGAATTCGTAGTCGAAGTTATAGAGATCCAAATTTCTCAAATCTGGCAAATCACTCCTTTTTTTGTTACTATTTAGAATAACTATATTTTTATCTACAGTTTCGGGATACATGAATTTCACGTAGAACAGCACATCGTCCTCCATCACGGAGGCAGCTTCCACTGCATCGAGTTCAAAGTGATAGGTTCGCTTGTTAGTCATTACCGTCATATTTGTGTTGGCAAAACTCAAAACTGGCTTAAGAAAAAGTTTATTATCCATAACAACCGTCTGCCATGAACTTGTATCACCCATAGATATGGTCTGCACCTTTTCACCATCCTCAAATTCTATGTAGGACTGAGACAGATAGTGGCCAATGTATCTGTAGACTTCATTGGGGGAATACACATAGGCCCTAAATCTTTTTTCCGAACTTATTACTCTAGGCAATTGCACAGCCAATAATCTAGAATTCGGCATCACCATCGGTGACAGGAGATAGAGTATAACCAATACTAAAACTTTCGTAATCTTCATTTCTGTTTACTTGTTACATTAGAGATACTGTAATTAGTAACAATCAAGACTGGTTTGCTAAATTCTTTCCTAAGGCTATTATATTTTATTGTGTCAAATTTAAAATCCACTGTAATTTTTTGGCTGCTAACTCTTTTTTCTCCGGGGAGAATTACGTTTATATCATACTCTAATTCGGCTTCCGAAAAAGCTTTTCCCCTAGAAACTAATTTTCCAATAAAACTGGAACTAAACCTACCTTTCTTAGAATTTCTCTTTTCCTTAAATCTGAAAGTCTTTATTCTAACCGTTTGCTCGATATTTTTGTTGAACATTTGGCTTGTTATCTGGTTGAAATCACCTCTAAATTTCAGCAACACGTCATCCGTAGAATAATTCTTTATTTTCAAAAGTTTTCTGTTCAGATCTTCTATCTTTCCAGTTTTATAATTGTGGGTAAACAGTTCTTTCACAAATCTAATTAGTAACAATCTAAGAATTGCCTCGTTTGAATTATAGTCCAATTTCTCTGGCTTCACTGCCTTTATGGTGGTATAATATTTAACCGCATCTGGCTGTCTCACTAGTACAGGAAAACTTTCCTTCAGTGGCAAAATGTTTCCTATAGTCATGTATAGCAGCATAACTATAGTAATGCTCATAGTGGATATAACAATGAAAAAAGTCCTCTCCGAAAAGGCAGCCAAATATTTCAGATAATACCAATTTCTGGCATCTTCAAAATACACGCCACTGTCAACGATATCGGTAATTATACTAGAGTAGTTTACTTTTTTGCTCTTATTTTCCACCTCGGACATTCACCAACTCTCTATAGAGATTCATGATGCGATTAAATAATATTAAAATGATTTTATCAAGTAAAAAATCGCCGGAAAAAGATCGTCGCTGTTAAAACGTGCAGCCACTTACAATTTTTTGCGAGTGTTGGGCAACCATAGACAAATTTTGAGAATTCGTCGAATAACCCTTGATTGGATAAAAATGTAGATTATAATGCTAGTTAGTTGTTAAATTTTTCATAAAATTATGGAAGAGGAAGTAGGGGATAGCGAAGTTGGGAAAAAAGCTAAGGAGCTCAGTGGAGAAAAACCCGTAAAAACCAGAGAAGAAATTCAGAAGCAGGATATAGACGAAAAAAGCAAGGTGGAAATCGACGGAAACAAAATTAAAACAGAGTATGAGAAAAATGGCGAGGAAAACGAGTCTATAGAAATTCAAGGAGAAAATGATGACAGTCAAACTAAAAAAGAAATTGAGGAAAAAGATATAGAAATTGAAGAGGAAATCGAGAGTAGAACGGAAGAAAAATTAGAAGAAATCGTGAAACAGACCGAAAATGAATTGGCGGATGTCGCGGAGAGATTTGGGGAAAAATCTAAAAAGGAATCAAAGGAGGAAATCAATCTGTTAATGGCAGCGACGGCACAATCATTTCGCGATGCCAAAGGCGAAATTATGGCCAAAATTGGCTATACCTTCATATTTAGGCTATCTCTAGGATTTGCCTTGGCTATACCTAAAATTTTCAGCCAACTAGGTTATCTGAACCACAGTGTACTTAATCCCAGAATAGGCCAAACCATCGAAGCTCTTTTTCTTACAAGTATAGCGCTGCTAGTCTTTTGTATTCCGGAATTGCTTCGTATTATAAAGTTGTTTCTAATCGCTATAGCTCAGGGCTCATTTAAGCTATTTGCGATTTGCGATAGATTTCAAAAAATATGTGATCGCTACAAACTCACGAGAATATTTGGTATTTTGGCAAATATTCCTAAGCTAGTAAGTTTTCTGCTGTCTATGTTGATTATAACTGATCTGGCTTTCCCATCATTGTTGGCGAAAGCAGTAAAGAAAGTAGGAAATTTTCTAGGTACCGGAGTAAAACAAGATAAAACTATAAAACCCATGGGGAAGCAAAATTTAGTTGAAGTTGGGCAGAAACGTCCAGGTAAACAAAATATAAGTATACAGCCCATTAGGAAACAGCCACTGACTGAGATCAGCCAGAAATTTGGTCAAATGCTGGGCGCTAGAATAAAAAAGACCTATGAAATTTTGAAAACACCTATAAAGCCAAAGAATCGCGAAGAGAAAACAATCAAAGAGAGAAGTAATCTAGTGAATGCGGGAACTAGCAGTAGTCTTAGACCTGGCGGAGGTCTAAAGTCGAGGGGAATAGATACTAAAACCATTAAGGCACCAGATGGCAAGACAGTGGGAACTCAGAAGAAAAGCCCTAGCAGTAATAGACAAAGAGAAGCCAAAGAAAATGGTAGACAGCGGGAAATAGATGGAAAGCAGAAAGAGGTGGAAAGAGGATCTAAAACGGAAGGAAGAGGTAAATCAAAGGATTTAGATGACAGAGGAAAAAGCCCTGAGACAGCTAAAAGGGATGTCGGCACAAATAATAGAACGGAAAATGGTAGAACGGAGTCCAGGGATAGCAGCAGCAAAGGCATGGCGATAGAGAAAACACCAGCGGTAAATACGGGAAAAACTAATGAAGAAAGTAAAAACTCGACTAAACAGCCAAATGCCAGTGAATCCACTGGAAAAACTACAGATAGCCGAACACAAAGTAGCCAAACAAACGGCATAGTACAAAATTCTTCACCACAGTTATCCAACGGCGTCACAAAATCTGAGCAGTCTTCTATTAAACTAAATCATGGTCAAGATGATCTCACGCAAAACAGAGCTAAAGAGCCAAAGAATATTTCTTCGCCAGAAAAGGGGATTAGCGAAGAAAACCGAACCAATAGGAACAACAACGACATACAGGAGGCTATCAGTGGAAGGAATCTTGATGGAAGTGGGGGCGTAGCTGGCACAAATTTAAGTGAAAAAGAATTCAAAGAAAAATACCCTACTCTAAAAGATCGAGAGGACCTGGCTAATAGCATCGCAGACGGTAAGGATCCAAAAAAACACGCTGCAGAACAGCCTGTTGTCTCCGAGAAAAACAGTAAAGGATCTGATATAACAGAGAGACCGAACTCCTCTGATCTAATAATGAAATCTTTAGAAAAAGCGAAAAAATCCCCAAATGCTGAGGAGCAAAAGAATGTAAGCTCAAGCTTTTCAGAAGAGAAAAATCAAGCCGAAAAGAGTAACA
>JAITAR010000086.1 GCA_031284025.1 Rickettsiales bacterium
TGATTTTCACTCCTTCAGCATCGCTAGAAACTTCTCTGCTGAGCTACGGTAAATTTAGCGAAGATGGTGCAGGAGTCCTGAATCTTTCGGTGGATGGTGGCAGCCATCATTTGATAGCTGGCAATTTCGGTCTAACCATGGCTATGGATCTAGCCAATTTCAGACCATTCATATCCCTTGGCACCAGCTATCTGCTGTCCTATTCTAGTCCAGAAATCTCTGCCAGCTTTAGAGAATACGCCAGCTCGGGCAAATTGAAAAGTAGAGGTACGGAAGTGGGCAAACTGTCTGGCTCTGTGGCTATGGGTTTGAGCTATCAGTTGAATAAAAATATGTCTCTATCTCTGGGGGGCAATTACAGTGGTGCTAAAGGCTATAGATCTTTCTCCGGCGGCATTGGAGCGAAATATAGTTTTTAGGATTTATATTTTAGGATTTATATAATAGTGCCATTTGTCCATTCATTTAGTCTAACTAGCCAGTGTATGTGTTGCGAATGGTGCGGTTCTCACTATTTTCCTTGATTTTATTGTGAATTAGCTTATCCATAGGAGCTATGGCATAGTTTTATTCATTTTCATAGTGACGAAGGCGATTGTTTTTCCTGGCCAGGGATGCCAGGTTGTTGGCATGGCCAAAGAATTTTACGATAACTTTGCTGTAGCAAAACGTTTCTTTGAGGAAGCTAACAGTATTTTAGGCAAAAATCTCACAGAAATTGTCTTCAATGGTCCAATAGAAGAATTGACTTACTCCGACAATGCACAGCCGGCAATAATGGTAGCTTCTATAGCTATGCTGGAGGTATTAAAGTCGGAAACTGGCAGAAATATAGACAGTCTGTGCGAATTTGTTGCAGGTCATTCTCTTGGAGAGTACACAGCTCTCTGCGCTAGTCAAAGTCTTACCTTTCCGGACACTTTGAGACTCCTCAGAGTCAGAGGAGAAGCTTTTATGAAAGCTAACAGAATAAACGGAGGAGCTATGGCTGTGATAGCAGCGTCGATTGCAGAGGTTGAAAGAATTGTTAGGGAATCGACGATTGATGGTGAATTATTAGAGATAACTAATGATAATGCTGCGGATCAGGTTGTGATAAGTGGAAATTCTGGATCGGTAGATGCGGTTCTGAATCTTGCCCAAACGTATGGAATTAGTAGACTAAAAAGACTTAACGTTAGTGGTGCTTTCCACTCAAAACTTATGGAACCTGCCGTCGGCGACATGCGGCGTGCCCTGGAAACCTGCCCGGTGTCCAATCCTCTGGTGGATGTGGTGGCGAATTATACGGCTGAAGTTGAGGCCGTCGAAGATATCAAAGAGAATCTGCTAAAACAGATTACCCACAGAGTTAGGTGGCGAGAAACGATGTTGAATCTTGAAAAATACGGTGTTGACACATTTATAGAAATCGGACCGGGAAAAATACTAACCAATATGCTCAGAAAAACCTGTCCGGAAGCTAAAACTCTGGCTATAAATTCTCTAGAGCATGTCGGAGAATTTGTGAAGATGTTTGAATAGAGACTCGACGGTGAAATAAACTTGAAAATTCGGCACAAAGCTGATTTTTCGTAGACAGACCATTTGGATCTTTTAGAGCAAGAAAATGCTATAAATTCTAGAGGTGGAACTAAGCTAGGATGAAGGTGTTGCGGCAAATTCTAGAAAATGGATTTCGTTGGCGAGTTTCTGGGCCTTTCTTTGATATTTTGTTTCTACCCACCAGGCCGGTGGTACTATGCATTCTTCCAGATTCCTAAAATTCGGGGCGAATAGGCTACCTTCGGAGACAATTTCCAAAAGTGAATCTATGTAGTCCCGGGAATCCGATACAAAAAAGAGAATTCCCCTTTCTTTCAGTTTTTCTCTAGCCAATCGCAGAAAATTGCTATTAACTATTCTCCTTTTCTTTTGTTTTCGCTTTGGCCAGGGATCGGGGAATAGAATGAATATTTCATCTAAAAATTCTCCATCAAGTTTTTCCAGTAAAATTCTCGCATCGCCACTGAATATGCAGGTATTTTTAAGATCTTTAGCTAGAATTAATTTCATCAAATTTGCAATGCCTCTGATGTAGGTTTCACAGCCGATGTAGCTGGCCTCCGGGTCCACCTGTGCTCTGGCCGCTATACTTTCTCCATAGCCAAAGCCTACCTCTAGGTAATTTCTTTTAGCCCCGACTATTGGTCTTTGCAAATCTATACTATACCTTGGCAGTTCGTGA
Source organism: Rickettsiales bacterium (assembly GCA_031284025.1). Taxonomy (GTDB): domain Bacteria; phylum Pseudomonadota; class Alphaproteobacteria; order Rickettsiales; family UBA1997; genus CALXRO01. Next base: position 2,228 of record JAITAR010000086.1, read on the forward strand.
TTTAATAGAAACTCTACCCTTGAACCAATTTTTCTGCTATTTACACGCCCAAAACTTCTAATGTTCTTTTTGCTGTCAAAAATCAACATAATTAAAAATCATGAAAAATAGCAGTTGAACAATGAACATTTCTGCAGAATACCTAGAAAGGAGCATAATAACGCTTTTACATAGACAATTTTTTACTTCGACGAATTTGAAATTAAACAGAGCTAGGTATAGCACTGTGAAGAGCGCAAATATGATCATCGAATTAGATGGATTGAAGCCAAAAACTAACAATTGGTACAGAAAATAGAGAAAAAAAATGACTGCTGTGACTATAGTATCCTTTAGAGTTTTCTCTTCCTTTGCGAATATTCTTCCACAGAGTGCTAGTGCTAAGATAAATATACCATACTCTAAGCATTTGCTAGTTAACAGGCCCAGCGGCAGCAGCAATAGCAGAAAAATACCAATGGGCCAGTTGCTATCGCAGTAAACGTCATAAAATTTGTCCAGCAGTAGATTAGCTATACAAAAATTTAGCAGTGTACCCAGTGGAAATATTCGGTTATAGTGGTGAGTTAACATAATTTGCATGATTACTCCACATATAAAAATTCTATCGGAATTTTTCTTTCTATTTATGCCAAATAGAACTGAGTATATAAGATTGGAAATGCGGCCTACTGCTCTCAACATTATGTCATCTTCGTGAACCCAAAAAAGCCCAATGTGGTCCATTATCATAGTAATAAAGGCTACAACCTTATAGAGATCGTAGCTGTTGAGTTCTCTATTTTTTTTAAATCTTTTTGTAATTATATTAAACATTGCTACTAGAAATAATTGCTATTGATGTTATAAAATTAACCTGATCAGACACCGAAACGTTAAACATAAGATTATCGATGTTGGTACTATAGAGTTTTTCTAAAAATTCTACCGAAGATTCATTCAAAATCACCTGTGGTTTATTGAGCAGATCACCGATTATGCTCACGTCTATTAGTCTTATTCCTCTTCCCATGACGAATCCTACAGCCTTAAGAAGAGATTCTTTCATGGAAAATCTTTTAGCAATGAAATTGCTAGCCCTCCTAGGGGGAAGATCTATCTCTCTTATGTATTCCCACTCTTTTGTGGATAAAATCTTCCTAGATAACTTCTCGCCATATTTGAGATACAAATGATTAACTCGATTCATATCCAACAGATCAATGCCAACACCCAAAATCCTCATATTCTTCAATTTTATTGTATAAATTAAGCATTTTATTATACATAACGTCAAAAGAAAAATTTTCAATGACATTACGTCTTGACTGTTCAGAGATTTCCAATTTCTTTTCCTCCGACAGGTTTATAACTCTATCCAGTATTTTTGCAAACTCCCTAGCATTGTTCTCTGGCGCCAGGAATCCCGTTATACCATCGTTAACCGTTTCACAGGTAGCTCCCGTTGCCGTACCGATGAATAACTTTCCCATGGACTGGGCTTCTATTGAGACTCTTCCAAACGATTCAGGCCCAATGTTGGGTGATACAACTATATTCGACAGAGCGTAGAGAGCGGGCATATCATCAATGTTATCGTGAATTTTTATGTATTCCTGCAAATTGAACTTATATATAAGATCCTTAATTTTTTCAATATGTTTAGAATTTTTTTTTACGTCGCCCACCATAAGACAAAGATAATTTCTATATTTTATGTGTCTTAGCACGTTTAAAAAATATTCCTGGCCTTTCTGTTGGCTGAATCTAGCTGGCAACGTAATTATGATTTTATCTTCGGGTAACTTTAATTTGCTCTGTAGTATCAGTTTTCTATTCTGTAGAACACTTTCCTGATTGTAGATGTTGGTATCTATACCTCTGTGGACTATCTCTATACTTCTTCTGAAATTTTTCTCATACACCAGAGATCTATACTCTACCAAAGCTATCTGTCGTACAAAGTTCGACACAGCAACTATCGGATTACCTTTAAACATTATTGAGTTGTATATTTTCTTTAGGAAATTATTTTTCTTAAACAGACCATTAAATTGAACGACGGTGATCAATGGTATATTTAAATCTCTGCAGGCGTAGTAGCAACTCCAGGCCGGGGCCCTTGACTCAACTTGAACTATATTGATATTTTTCTCTAGAATTACGCCTTTAATTTTCTCTATATTTTTGAATATTTTTATAGGATTCTTAGTTTTTACGTTCAGTGGTATGTATTCTACGCCAAAATTCTTGATCCTACTGATCATGCTACCGCCGCTGGACAGCAGAAAAATGTTTAATTCTTTTCTTTCAAAATTCATTCTGGCAAATTCCAGCATTCCCACCTCAACGCCGCCACTATCCATTGTTGGAATTACGAATAAAACGTTTTTCTTTGGCATATAAAACTATCCTAGTAGGCTAAAATTAATTTCAATGATATGTCCTTCAATATCTTCACGAAAAGAAAAATCGCTTTTGTCGCTACTTTGTTCCCGGGGAATTATAGTCAAATCGTTGGCCAGAATCTGCTCTTTTATATAGTCGCCGTGTTTTGCTATAGCCTCCAGCAGCAATTCATAGTCAGTTTTGATCGATAATTCTATTAGAGCGGCTATGTTAACGGATGCGTCTTTTCTAAGCTTTTGAACCATACGAACCAAATCTCTTGCGGCCCCTTCACATTTCAATGCTTCGCTAACCGTTAGATCTAGCATTATCAGTATGCTATGACCTTCAACGGGAAAAACATCTTTTCTTTTGGGCGCTGGCTGCCTGGAAAATTCATCCTCGGCCAGTTCAAAGCCACAAATCCTTAGTGAACCATCATCCATAATTTTCCATCTATTTGATTTTGCGGCTTTAACCAGCTCAGGCATTTTCTGGCCAACTACGCTACCTATTTTTTGAAAATTCAGCACTAATCTATCCTCGGCAAAATCCTCCACATTATTTAAAAACTCGACGGACTTAACATTTATTTCGTCAGCTATTATATCGGAAAATTCTGTAAGGTTTTCTGTGTTCTCAGATATTATAGTAATTTTGTTCAGCGGCAGCCGAACTCTTAGATTGTTTCTGTCTCTCAGGTATAGGGCACAGCTACAAATTGCTCTCACCGCATCCATGGTAGCCAAAAAATCCTCGTCCGTTTCAAAGTTTGTTAATTTTGGAAAATCCTGAAGGTGTACTGAATCTTTGGAGTACATCGCTGTTTACTTAATAAGTTATTTAAAGTAAAGTTTGGGTAGTTAAAAAAAGAAAACAAGTTTTTAATTGAAGATTTATGAGAAATATTTATTCAAAAATCTACTGAGATATTTTCTCCTGTCTATGTGCATAATGCTAAGTGTGCTCTGGATAGTGAAGACTGTGGGTTATTTGAAATATATGACTAAATATGGACTAAGTATCTATGAATTTATAGCGACCATGTCTCTGGTTATGCCAAATGTGCTGTTGCTTGTGATTCCATTTGCTACTTTTATAGCCACAATACTTTACTATGACAGAACAGTGAAAAGCAATGAACTTATCATCTTTAAAACTCTTGGTCTCAGAAAGAAGCAACTAGTTCTTCCATCGGCCCTAGTAGGTTTGTTTGGTTGTGTTTTGTCTTATCTATTGACACTCTACCTCATACCGAAAAGCAATATTTTGTTTAGAGGCGCGATAAAATCAATTGAAAATGATATAATGAATGTGCTTCTGGGTAGCAAAAGTTTTAATACACTTCAAAGTATAACTGTATATTCGGATAGTAGAGTCGAAAACGAAATACAATCGCTGGTGACCTATGTCAGCTATTCAAACAACGAAAAAAACAAAGTTATCTATGCTAAATCCGCTAAAATATTGGATGATAGTCATCTAAGACTCTACAATGGAAATATTCAGGAATACACTACGGAAGCCAAAGACGAGATGAAAATTCTATTTTTCGATGAGCAAGATATTGATCTGGGACAATTTTATCTAATCCCAGCTCAAGACAGGCTTGAACATCAAAACACAGACTTTATGTATCTAAATGAACTATTTATACTAAAAAATAAAACCATTGCCGTAAGGGGCGAAATTTTGAGCAGAATCATAACACCGATACTTTCACTGTTGCTGTCAATAGTTAGTGCGGCCATAGCTGTGGACACACACGAGTCCAAAAAATCAAGACTGGTCAATGGCAGGAACATTATGAATTATGCCATCTGTCTGATTTTATCAATTATTTTTCTATATTCTGCCAGACTAGCGAGAATCAATGTTCTAGGTTTTTATCTGGCGCTGGTTGTGTTGACTTTATTCACAGCATGTACATTAGCTATGGCAAATAGAGACATTACGCCGCTATGATGCCCAGAAGAATTTCTATACATATTGTCAGTGAATTTGTAAAAATGTTTTTACTAGTGCTTTTCACTGTGTTTATAATCGTATTCATAGTCGACTTCTTGGAATTTTCGCCAAAAATTCAGGATTACTCGATCTCGCCAAAAAATTCGGTGGAAATAATTCTATTCAGAATACCGACGATGATGGAGCCAACTATACAGTTCATAGTGCTTCTGTCGATCATATTTACCATGGCCAAGTTTCTCTCAAAAAACGAATTGATAGTATTCTATTCCAGTGGAATTTCTGACTGGAAGATAGTAAGACTACTTGGTGCTACAGCTTTCATCGTGGGCGTGTTTTTTGCAACCGTATATAGTAAGGTTTCAACGAGTTTGCTAAAAAAATCAGATATGCTGGAGAGAAAATGTAAAGGGAAGGTAGAGGCCAGGTATTTCATACAGCCAAAGAATGGCATTTGGCTAAGACAAATCGGCTCAATGGCTACGAATGATAGTAGAGCAGCTTCAAAAAGCTATGATATAGTGATTAGAGCAACAGAAGTTTTTCTGGGTGATCTAATTTTTAATGACGTGATACTGGTCATGTTCAGTGATGAAGGATTTTTCAGAAGAATTAATGCCGATTGCATGCAAATCATTGACAACAATTTAATTCTCAGTGATGCACGTATAGTAGAGCAGGGGAAAAGTATTTTACGGCGGAGAAAAGTTGTGATTTCTACCTCGGTGCAGCAGGATTTTATCAGGAGGCAAATCCAGGACAGGTACGGAGATCTGAAATTTATAGATTCTCTTTCACTTGGTAAACTGATAGGGGAGATCAAGTCCTATGGGCTTAGTGCCCGTAAGTTTGAAATCAAAAGAAACAATTTCATTCTATTGCCGTTTTTACATATGCTTATGGCATTTATTGGCATTCTAATGTCCGAAAATAATCCTCGAGACGCAAAATATACAGTAAAAACATTACAGTCAGTGATAGTTGGCATGGTGCTCTTCGCACTGCAGAACACCATAGCAGAACTCAGCAATAGTGGTAGAATAAATTACATCAGCTCTAGCTGGGGATTTTTTGTCTCTGTACTTCTATTAACATACATGAAGCTAATTAATAAAATAGAACTAAAGAATTCCTAATACGGCAACTGGTGGGTCTGGGTGGAGTTGAACCACCGACCTTTGCTTTATCAGAGCAACGCTCTAACCACCTGAGCTACAAACCCAACGCATTCCATAGTAAATGAAGGTTCCGAAAAATCAAGCTAATCTGACAAAACCTAGCCTTTGCCGTTGGGCAACGTATCGGCTATGGCTACTGCGACAGTAGGTAAACACCTGTCAGGATCCATCATCGATACTCAGCCTAGCCACATAGTCATAATATTTCCTTTTATTTATTACTTCTCTACTTCTTTATTTTTATCAAGGTAACGCATCATTTCACTCATGGCTTTAGTCACATCATCTAATGTTTTATCGAGTTTTTTGACACCTTTTTCTGCCGGGCTTGATTCTTCGTCGTGCGAATCTTCTTTTGTTTTTTCATCTTCTTCTTTTGTTTTTTTATCTTCTTTTTTTGTTTTTTTATCTGATTCTTCCTTTGAAGGCTCACTATCTTCCGATGGAGTTTCTTCTTTTTCATTATCAAATAAACTCTTGAAAGCACTGCCAAAACCTTTAACGAATCCCTTAGCAAATCCGACCACCTTATTGTCACTGCTAAACTCCTTATCCTTAGCACCAGTTACCCCGGCAGCTATAGCTCCAGCTATCGGTGCCACTCCAAAGTGACATATTTTTTCAACAATAGACGTAACACCTTTAACTATTATCAGCTGAGGTGCTATTATAGATGCAAATGGAAGAACTACATCGGCGACTAGGTTAAATTTTTTAAAAGCATTTTCGGTGTATTCAACTACCGTTTTAGCCACTCTGATGGAATCCTCTTTGATTTTGCAATTATCAATTTTGTTCTCTATAGCTCGTTTCCTCAATTCCTTTTTTAGCTCTTCCTTTTTGGGAACTTCTAACTGCGCCCTATTTTTTTTCTTCTTTTTTTCTTCCTCTTCCTCCTCGTCCTCTCCTTCTTTTCCTTCCTCCTTTTCCTCTTCCTCTTCCTCTTCCTCCTCTTCCTCCTCTTCCTTCTCATTTTTCTTCTTTTTTTCCTCTGATAATTTTTTCGAAGTTTTATCAGTCACTTTGGTTGGCGATTTATCTTTTTTGCCATGTTGCTCAAATTCATTTTTGCGCATTTCTAAAAATTCTCTTTTAATTTTTTCGTTATCCTCTCGTTCCTGTTCAAATATCCTTAGTATATTTTGGATATTTTTTAACAAACGTTCTTTTTCTTTTTGATTATCCATTTTTTGCTACAATTACTTTATTGACCAATAGGCGGCCTAATGGAACACAGTGTAAAACATTAAAAAATATTAATCAATAATTATTTTGAATTAATGATTTTAACCTCTTAATTGCGCTTACATATTCATTTTATTGCAAACAAATCATATCCGAAATCCGGATTCGCTAGCATAACAGTATGTTAACTATCCTGTTGGGAACAACTATTATTTTTTTTATGATCTTGCCCTCAAGATATTTTTTTATCTTTGGATCATTTTTAGAGAGATTTTCAATCTCTTTCTCATCCAAATCTCTTTGGATTTCTATTGTGCTCCTTAATTTTCCATTGACCTGGATAGCTATCGTGACAGTACTGTCCTGTAGCAGTTTCTCATCGTATTGCGGCCAGTTACAGTCATCTATGCCGATTTTCTCCAACAATTCCGAACACAGATGCGGTGCAAAGGGACTAAAGAGCTTGCTAACGGTAACGGCCGCGAAAAAGTATGACTGCTTTTCTTCTTCGCCATTCACTTCAATTTTTTCTAGAAAATTTGTAAATTCTCTTATTTTAGCTATAGCTACATTGAACTCAAAATTTTCAATGCCATCAGTTACTTCTTTTACAGCACGGTGAGTGGCTCTGACTATTCGATTATCAAAATTAAAATCTAGGCTATACTTTTTATCCAAATTAGACAACAAACTGTAAAATCTGTTGACATATCTGCAGCAGCCACCTATACCCTCCTCCGTCCATTCTATATCTCTGCTGGCTGGACTATCGGACATCACAAAAACCCTTGCGGAATCCGTACCATAGCTATTGATTACATCTAGTATGTCTATGACATTAGACTTTGATTTACTCATTTTTATAACACCTTTGCAACTCAATTCCTCACCGGTCAACTTACCATAGTATTTGCCATTATTTTCAATGACATTCCACGGATAATACCACTCTCTGGAGTTTCGACCTCTATAGGCTCTGTGACACACCATACCCTGGTTGAATAAATTTCTAATGGGCTCATCGATTTTAAAAAAACCGCAGTCTCTCAACGCCTTAGTAAAAAATCTACAGTAGATAAGATGCATCGTAGCGTGTTCTACTCCACCTATGTATTGATCAACGGGTAACAGATCTTCACAGAGCTCTGCATTGAACGGTCTGTCTTCGGTCAATTCTGGGTATCTCAAAAAATACCAGGAAGAATCCACAAAAGTATCCATCGTATCGGTTTCTCTAGTTGCTTGGCCACTACAGTTTGGACAAATCGTGTATTGCCAGCTGGGATGCTTCTCCAGAGGGTTGCCTTTGCCACTGAATTCCATATCCTTTGGCAAATGCAGAGGTAAATCTTTGTATTCGAGGGGTACCGTTCCACATTTTTCACAATATACTATAGGAATAGGACAACCCCAGTACCTCTGCCTAGAAAATCCCCAGTCTCTAAGTCTATAGTTAATTTTTCTCATACCTAGACCATACTGTTCTATCTTTTCTATAGCTTTCAGTTTAGCATTGGCTGTGACCAGACCATTCAAAAAATCAGAATTTATAGCAACTCCGTCCTCCTCAAATGGTAGTTCTCCGCATTCAACTACCTTCCTGATCGGTAAATTATATTTTTTTGCAAAGGCATAGTCTCTCCTATCATGGGCCGGACATCCAAAAATTGCTCCGCTGCCATAGTCCACCAGAACAAAATTAGCTATGTAGACTGGAAGTTGTAAATTGGCATTAAAGGGGTGTATTACCTCCATTCCTGTGGCTATACCCCTTTTTTCCATTGTTTCTATAGTTTCCTCATTAACCGGCATTTTTTTGCATTCTTCAATGAAATTGGCTACAGCGGCATCCTTTTCCGATATCTTCTCAGCTAAATGGTGGTCTGGAGATATGCCAATGAAACTGGCACCAAATATGGTATCGGGCCTCGTAGTGTACACCGATATTTTGTTACCATAGCTGTCACCTACAATCCTAAAGTCAATCAGCGCCCCTTCACTTCTCCCAATCCAATTTTTTTGCATCAGCTTTACTTTTTCCGGCCAACCACCAAGTTTTGTGTCTATACATTCCAAGAGTTCTTCTGCATAGTCAGTTAGTCTAAAAAACCACTGCTTTAGCTTTTTTCTTTCGACGAGAGCACCACTACGACATCCTCTACCATCCACCACCTGCTCATTGGCCAAAACTGTCTCATCGACGGGATCCCAATTCACAAAACTTTCCTTTTGATAGGCCAATCCCTTCCTAAACAATTCTATAAATAACTCCTGCTGCTTCCCGTAATAATCCGGGGAACAGGTAGATATGAACCGAGAAAAATCATAGGACAGTCCCAATTTTTTCATACTATCTATAAATGTCTCTATATTTTTCCTAGTCCAATCTTCCGGATGAAGTTGCCTTTTTATCGCGGCATTCTCTGCCGGTAGACCAAAGGCATCAGCTCCCATAGGATGCAACACATCATATCCCTGCATCCTTTTGAATCTGGCAAATGCATCGCCTACCACAAAATTCCTCAGATGGCCGGCATGTAGTTCTCCTGATGGATAGGGGAACATCGAAAGTACATAGAATTTTTTTCGCTCGCTATTACCGGTGAAACAAGAATTTCCGTTAATTTCCCAAAATTTCTGCCATTTAGTCTCTACAGATTTGAAATCATATGTAGCCATGGTCCTGTGGATTAGAAATCTATCCAGCATTATGAATTGCTAATCTTTATTTCGCAACCTATACGGAATGTGAACGTCCTCAAAAGAGAAATATTTTTTCCCCGAAATTGCCATTTGTTTGTTACCATTGGAAAAATCCAAGATTTTTTAAAAATAAAAACTCTTTACATTTAAGAAATATTTAAGTGGATTAATCTAAATTATTGATTTTAATGCTAAATTAAAATTTTAGAAAAGAAAAAAACTGACAGCCAATGGATAAGTTTTGCCCTTCGACATAGTCTGGCGATTGGGCTATTTTCTGTGCGATGGTAGTGGCCGAAGCCGAAACTGTTGAGGTGGATAGTTTTGAGAAGTTGGAAGAAGCCATTGATAACGACAAGATCAATGAGATAAATATTCAAACAGGACATAATTTTCACAGATTTAATATTTATTGATCGTAGTAACCTAACTATTTCCGGATCGCAGGGGAAGGTATTCAAGCCAGATGGTAATAATGAAAGAGGACTGTTAGTAATTAGCAAAGGTTTACAAGGTATTCAGTTGAAAAATCTGCATTTCACCGGGGCCAATCTGATCTCTAACAACATTATGGGTGCGGCTATTTATTTAGATGAAGAAGCAGAAATTACTCTAAAAAATGTCTCATTTAGTAATAACAGAGTCAAAACCTATGGAGGAGCTCTTTTCGCTGACAATGATGTACAAATAGTATTTAAATGGTCTTTGTTTGATTGGAAGCATCACAGGAAAGACAGACAGTGGAGCTCTGCGTATTTGTGGGGCTCCGAAAGTGGGCTAGCCATCGTCACCATAGTACAGATTAATCCGGCTGTGCCTACAGAGTTTATAGGAAATAGAGGAGAATCGTCTAAACTATAGAAGCAGTAAATTAGCCAATGGAATGAAAGACAATGCCATGGGCTTTACGATAGAAGCTATATTTTAAATTTGACAGTAGACAGTGGTAGCTATCATTTGGTAACTAGCAGTTTCAATCTAACTATAGCTTTAGAGCTAGACAGATTAAGACCATTCGTCTCTCTGGAAACTAGCTACCTGCTGTCCTATTCTGCACCAGAAATCTCCGCCAGTTTTACAGAATATGCCAGCTCGGGCAAATTGAAAAGTAAAGGGGTGGAAATAGGCAAACTGTCTGGTTTTGCAACTGTGGGTCTGGGCTATGAATTGGCTAAAAATATGTTAGTTTCTTTAGTAGCAGCTATCGAAGTGCTAGCGGCTACAGGTCACTTTCCGTTAGTGTTACTATGAGGTATAGCTATTAGAATTAACTGCAGTGAAGTAGAGAAAAAAGAAAAATAGCAGCCGTTGAAATAAATGGGAAGGCATTATTTATCGACTCCGCTGGGTAGTAGTGGTTCTGGAATGAAGCTCTGGGCTCTATGATGCGTGTTCAATATAATTTCAACTCTTCTGTTATATTGATTCTTTACC
>JAITAR010000008.1 GCA_031284025.1 Rickettsiales bacterium
AAAATTCCAACTCCATCTGCTCAAACTCCCTAGTCCTAAATATGAAATTCCTCGGAGTTATCTCATTTCTAAAAGCCTTTCCAATTTGGGCAACTCCAAATGGTAATTTTTTTGGAACACTGTCTATAATATTCCTAAAATTCGTGAATATACTCTGAGCAGTTTCAGGTCTTAGATAGCAGAAATTACTCTCACCTTCCATAGCACCTAAATTTGTTCTGAACATTAAATTGAAATTATTGAGATTAACCAATTCATTGCTACCACAACTATCACATCTGTTATCCCTCACATGGTCAGTTCTCATTTTTTCTCCGCATTTTTTACATTCACAGAGTGGATCCACAAAATTTTCAGTGTGGCCAGAGTAGTCTAAAATCATCCGATGGGTTAATATCGAGCCGTCTAAGCCTTCAACGTCGTCCCTTTCGTAGACCATCGACTTCCACCAGGAATACTTCAAATTATTCTTAAGTTCCACTCCCAGTGGACCAAAATCATAGACTCCCTGCAGACCTCCGTAGATTTCTGCACTTTGAAATATAAAACCCCTTCTGCGGCAGAGAGCTACTATATCATCCATCTTCACACTATGCATATTTTCTCCATAATTTTTGTTCTACAGGAATAGTAGAGCAAATTTATCTAAGAAAATTAGGTTGGATAATTTTTAAAGACAAATCTTTTTTAGGAAACCCATTGGAGACTCTCATCCATTAAACGGTAGTGGTTTTTTTCGAGACTTGTCTAAAGCATTGTATATTAAAAAATACGAACCTAAATTAAAAATGATGGTAAATCAATCGATTTTCTAGATATTTTCAAGATTTAATAGTTTTTATAGAGGAGTACAATGAGATTTTTGAAATCAATAGAGGATGCCTATAGGCTATCCTCCGTGTTTTTAGTGAGCCTATTTTTTGCAATAGCTACTTTCAATGTTCCTAGGGCCAATGGAACTGGCAAGAGTTCATCTGAATTCGGTAATATTTTGAAAAATAAAAATAATTTGATGAACAATTCATCGTCAACAAAATATTTCGAAAAACGAAAAGGAGTCGTGAACGCCGAAAACTGTATCGATATTCTTGTTGTGAATGACAACGGTTGCGGATGCTTCCGATTGGGTACTACCAACCAACTGGATACTACCAATTTACCGACTGAATACTTGCCGATTTGTACAGAAATAATAAAATACTACGAATAAAAACTACTTTGCACACTAGATATAATTTAGTCAATAATTCACATCCAATTAAATAAAAGTTAATTGGATGTGAATTATGCGTTTAACTCATCGAAGATCAGATTAGAGTGATCCTAATAACTCAATTCATATCCCCCATGGGAAAATTTTAGTTGTTTTTTTTTATAATTATAATTAGCTATCTCTTTTTAAGTAAGTTATCAATCTCTGTGTTCATTGTTGATAGTTTGTACCGTGTTTTTATTTATCTTGGCTGCCTTTCTACCTCGTTTTGTGTCCTCTGTTTTTTTGTGAATAAAAACGCATTTGCACGGCTATTATTGTTGCTTGTATTCAATATATTCACTATAAATTCATTTATATTTTCTCTATGTTTTCGACGATTTAGCTATGGCACTTTATTTAAAACTCTGCTAGTAACGTCAGCAAATTTATTAATTTCGGCTATCTTCTATATTTTTTTTCTGAAAAAAATTGCCGCAAAGGAAGCCAAGAAAAATTTTGTGAACAGATGGAAGATCATAAAAAATTGGAATAAAATAGCAAAAATTGCGTTGAGGAAAGGGTTGAATCTAGTAGCTACAAAAAAAGTTAGCAAAAATGAAATCGTAGAAGAAAAAGAGGAATCTGAAGATTCAAATGATGCCGACAGCGAAGCACTCAAGAAGAAGATAAAAGATCAGAAAAAAAGTCTAAAGAAGAAGATAGAAATTGCTAGAAAAAATGCCTATAAGACGAGAAAACCTAAAGAAATAGAAAAAACTGAGGCAACTATAAGAGATATACTGGAAAAATATCATCTCACGGAAGAACTTTTGGATGAAGACGATTGAAAATAACATGGGCACTACTATTGTACTTCTATGAATAAATTTTTTTCTGGGGAAAATTAGACGATCTGCCATGAGAAAGGGTGAGAAAATTTTTATAAAAAAAGCGATAGCTGCCGCTATCATGCTGATTATGGTGTTGGTAACGTTATTTGCTAGTTTACACTACAGAAAATACCATTGGGTGGACAGGGGGGATTTGATAGCCGAAGTCAGTGGTGTAAAAATCTATAGAAAGGATGTAGAAATCTTTATGTCTTCTATTGCTGAAAAACCACAGATTGTTGATCTGAAGATTGAAACTATGGGCAGCAAAATTCTGGAGGCCGTTCTGGTTGAGATCTATCTAAACAGAATGATCTATAAACTGGCCCAGAAAAAACACCTGACAACGTATAGAGATGTAAAATTTTCCGTGCAAGAATATCGTGAAAAACTTGTTAGAGATAAATTTCTGAATGAAAAAATATTTGCTGAAATTAGCGAAAAAGATCTGCTCGAAAGATACCATCAGCTTGCGGAGGCTGTGGAAGGTATGGAAGAGAGAAAGATTAGCCACATAGTCGTCAAAACTGAAGAGGAAGCAGAGAGAATTAGAAATATGATCATTAGATTTAATAATTTCGAAATAATGGCTGAGCAGAAGTCTATAGATGCAGAAAGTGCCAGCGATGGCGGTAGTCTCGGCTATGTGATTAAGGAAAGAATAGATATACCCGAATTTGCTGAGGTTGCCTTTCTACTGAAGATTGGCGAAATATCCAGACCTATTGAAACTAAAAATGGTTGGCACATAGTTAGAGTGGATGACGTTAGAAATGTAAAAATAAAGACCTACGAAGAATCAAAGAATGAAATATTAGAACAGCTTAAGCAGGAGAAATTTGATAGTTTGGTTGACAAAATAGTGCACAGACCTAAGATAAAAATCTTCGTAAGATCAGAAAAAACCGATCAAACCGTCACCAATGAAAATAACGCTAGCACTGTACAGGACAATAAGAGCCAGAGCATTCCAGAAATTAAAGATAATGCTGGAACCAGTAATGATGTGGCTCCCGATGAGGTCCCCGGCGGAGAAGATGATTTTCATTACGATCTGCCAAATAATAATGAAGAGCAACACAGCAATGATGATTAGGTTATACGTTCAATATCCTCCCTATTTCCCAACTAAAGCAATTTCCCATGAACACCATCATATACGGTAAACATCCGGTATTTTTAGCTCTAAAAAATAGGACAAAGAGTTTTATCAGTATTTATACATCAAATATAGCTGTTCTTCTAGAATATCTGTCTAAAAATCAAATTGACATCGATCCAAGCATTATTAGTTGTAAAAATAATGTGGAATTGGGAAAAATACTAAAAAACGGTGCTAATCATCAAGGCTATCTGGCCTATGTCAGAGAAAATAGAAAAATTACTCTGGATGATTTTAGGGATAGTGTGAAAATTACCACCAGGGATCTTCCAAGGTTGGTACTCTTGAATGATTTGACAGATCCCCACAACGTAGGAGCCATTATAAGAACAGCTGCGGCCTTTGGAGTGGATTATATTATAAAAACAAAGCACAACAGTCCAAAGGACCTATCGACCATAGCAAAAACTTCAGCTGGAACTAGCGAACTTATTAATATCATAGAAATAGTCAATATTAATAGAACTATTGAAATCTTAAAAGATATGGGCTATTTTGTGGTCGGTTTATCGGAAAAATCTAATTATGTTCTCAGTAAGGCGGAAAATATGGATAAGGCGTGTCTGGTGGTTGGAAACGAAGAAAAGGGGTTAAAGCAGTTGGTAAGAAAAAACTGTGATAGACTGTGTTGTATAAAAATGCAATGTACTGGCGTCGAAAGTCTAAATGCCTCGGTGGCTGTAGCTATAGCCATCTATGAGCTATGGGGCTAGCCAGTGACTGTAACGGTCGTACTATTTTTTGGTCATCTGTGCTTAGGTGTTCTGGTCGGTAGTTTTTTGACCGCATTTATAGATGAGCTGCTGGTGGAAGAGGGAATCTTTACCGTAAATCCACAGTGCACGAATTGTAGCAATTCCAAAGTAAAGTCTCTCGCATCAATAATTTCCCTCATACTTCAAAGAGGCAAATGTCCGGAATGTGGAAGAAAAATGAGTCCCATGTGTCTCGCACTGGGACCTATAAATGCTACTGTCTACGCTATGCTCTCTCTGACGTTTGGATTTCGCCTGGGACTGATTTATCTTTCTCTGCTATTCAGTTTACTTTTGGCTATAGTGGTCGTAGATCTGAAAACCTATGAGATTCCAATACTATTCCAGATGCTGCTATGTGTATTTGCCCTGCTGCAAATTATTCTGACCCCTACAGAGCCATTGAGTGTGTTGGCGCGCATCATCGTATATTTTGTGGTGATCAAATTACTAAAAACAGCCACAGAAAAACTCACTGGAAGAGAAGTCATAGGTGAAGGGGACGTAAAACTCATAGTAATCTGCGGCTCCATGCTAAACTTGGAATATATGTCACCATTCCTGCTATTCACAGGAATCCTAGGGATTATTCTTGGCTTAGTATGGAAAGAAGATAAAAAGTGGAAATTATTTCCACTCAGTCCAGCTATCGCCCTTACTTTCTACCCACTACTGATACATCACTGTTCGTTTCTTTGGCTTCGGAACTACAACTTTATTAAATAAACACAAAAAATTCTTAGTTGTCATACTGCGAACAGTGCCATAGTTTTCACCACTCGTCTCTGACAGCTGGCTAACTATGTATTTTACGTAGGCCGGTTCGTTCGTTTTTCCACGAAGGGGTTCCGGCGTCAGGAATGGTGAATCTGTTTCTACTAGCATCCTATCAAACGGAATAAACTCGACGAGATCACGTAACTCCGTAGAATCCTTAAACGTCAGTATGCCGGAAAATGAAATAAAACCACCTAGGTCTATTCCAACATCGGCAAGTTTTCGCCCAGAACAATAGCTATGGAGTACAAAGTTAAATTCCCCATTCTTCATCTCGGACTCAAGTATATCGATCATATCATCGTCCGCATCCCGAGAATGGATAATTAGAGGCAGTTTACTTCGCCTACTTGCCTCTATGTGTATTTCAAAGTTCGCAATCTGCTCCTCTCTGTTTTCGGGACTACGGTAGTAGTCAAGTCCAGACTCGCCAATGGCCACCACCTTTTTGTGTTTGGTATAGCTCATTATTTCGTCCAGAGTTACTTTTCTCCGTCGAACCTCCTCTGGATGATGCCCTACAGAACAAAAAACATTTTTGTATTTCTTGGTGGTATTAATTATGGAGGGCATCTCCTCAATTTTTGCACAGATATTATTCACTACCCTTACATCATTTTCGATGGCATTCTTTATAAGATTATCGATACTCTTGCCCTTGCCAACCAAGTACTCCAGGTGGCAATGGCTATCTACTAAAAAAGCCCATTCGTCTTCAATCATCTTCTGCTCTAATAAGTTACCTAAACAAATAATTTCATTTTATCCTCTACTAGAGAATTTACCACCTCGTAGGTCTTCATTCCCTTAGAACTTTTTATGAACACGAGATCACCATCTGCCAGAATGTTTTTTATATCGGCAATCAAATCACCGATACTATCAAAATGGATCAAGCCAATATTCGTATTCTCCAGCGATTCGCTGAGCTTTTTCATATTATCACCTATCGTTACGAGCAAATCAATTCCATTCTTTATCACACTTTTACGCAACCCCAAATGGAATTCACTAGCTTTATCTCCAGTTTCCAACATATCTCCCCACAGACACACCTTCCTTGCAGTTCTACCTAGACTGTGGATATCAGCCATAAGTTTGAGTCCACCTATAAAAGTGTCGGGAACTACAGCATTGTAGGATCCATTAATTATGGTTAGATTCACAGCTTTGCCATTTTTTGCACTATAGGTGGCGTATTCTATATTATTTCTACCTCTTGGGGTCTCCAGCCGGCCTATTCTATCTAGAGCCGTATCTAAAGTCAAACCAAAGTATTTTACCAGTCCGAGGGCGATCATAGCATTCCAGGCTACATTATAGTTTATATTTTCTAGCCTGCAGACATACTCTTCCCCCTCAATGACATAGGTAGCATTTGCAAATCCGTCAGACAAACTATAATTCAACAGACGAACATCGGACCCACTAGCAGTACCAAAGGTCATAATTTTACCTTTAGTTTTGCCCTCCACTCTACTGCGCAAAAAATTGTACCATCCATCATCAGCATTGAGGATAACCAATTTCGTATTCTCATCTACAATCTGCAATTTTTCAACAGCTACATTTTCCTCCATAGTAAAATAACTCAGATGTGACGGTCTTACATTAGTAATCACAGCTATTTCTGGCTTTACCAAATTTCTAAGAACTTCCATTTCCCCTGGAGCAGATGTGCCCATTTCGCAGACGGCAAATTCTGTATCTGCCCGCATATTGGCCAAAGTAGTTAGAACTCCTATATAATTGTTAAAGCTTTGCTGATTGCAGTAACTTCTACCGTAGCCAGACAGAATCTTAAAGATAACATCCTTTGTACTAGTCTTACCAACACTGCCAGTAACACCAATCACTTGGCCCTTAATTCTCTCCCTAGCCAACACAGCCAAACTTTCAAAAGCCTTCACCGTGTTGCTAACTAAAATTATTCTAGAATCCTCCTCAACGGTCGCAGGTCGGTACTCGGCCAGCACCGCTGTTCCACCACTGCCCTCCAGCACTGATTTTATAAAATTATGACCATCATTTCTCTCCCCCTTTTTAGCTATAAATAAACTATTAGTCGTTACCTCCCTGCTATCAAAGACAACATCCTCTATAGCAAAATCGTAGCTGTCGTTAATAGAAACTAAATCATTCCCGAGTGCCTCCCTTAAATCCTTTGAATTGAATGGCATTTGCATCCGTTTGTTTAGCTCTCCGCAGATAAAAATCCTTCTAATATCCCCAATATTAGTTTTCAATCTTTTTGTTACCTACGAAAAATTTGCCCTACAGTCTTGACTATTCACACTTGATATACCTAAATGCTAGGTAATTCCATCCTAACCTGCTATATCTGCTATCTGTGGTATGGATGATTTTTACTAATGCTGTAGATTCTATAGATTTGTTCCATCAGCATTATGCGAATCATTTTGTGTGGGTGCACCATTTTACCAAAGGACAGAAGAAGATCTGCTCTGTTCCTGACAGAATCAGATAGGCCGTGGGAACCTCCCAGAATAAAATCTATTCCGCCACCATCTTCAATAAAATTTTGACAAACTCTAGCGAAATCGGCCGTCGTCAAATTTTCGCCCCTTTCATCCAGTACAATTAATCTATAATTTTTATTATTAGTCCCAATAGTGCTCAGTAATTTTTCACTTTCCCGCAAAATTTGCTCATCAACACTGGAAAAATTCGACATGTTTTTCATTTCAATGAGTTCTACAGGCCAGCCAATTCTTTTCCTATATTCTTCGAATATTTCTCTGTAGGGATCTCCATTTTTAAACGTTCCAAAAGAAATTATCCTAATTTTCATTTTTTCTTTGATTTTTAAAAAAAACTATATACCATCGGAGAATAGTTTTTTGTAGGAAAATATCAATGGTTGATAAGTTGGATTCAAAAGTTTCTGTGAAAAAATCCTATAGGCAGGAAGTGAGGAAGTCGTTTACCGGTGGAAGTGATATTGTCTCGAAGATGGAGATTCCAGAAAAAATAAAAGACACCGAAATTTTCACAGAAATTAGAAGTGGAAGCAGAGTCAGTGTTGGTGGCGTAGATGGTGATATCATAAGCCATGAGAATAGAGAGCCGGTGGCAGCGACCCATGGCATAAGGTTTGGTAGTATGTGAATTTTTTTAAAATGAAAGGATATCAGATAATTCGGTGGTAGACAGGTAGATTGGGGAGAGATGATGCTTATATTGGTTTTGATACTTGTGGCGTTGATTTTATATAGGTTTTTGTTCAGTAAGTTTGGTCTCATGCCCGGCGGTGAGCAGAGAAAACGGGAAGAGGCAGTGGCCAGTTTTGTGAAAAAAATAACTGGTACGAGCGACGGAGAAAT
>JAITAR010000063.1 GCA_031284025.1 Rickettsiales bacterium
CCGAACCAAATAGACCATTTCCCCTCTTCAGCAGTTCTCGCAGATCGAGCTGCAGCCTACAGCACATACTTCTCACGGCATTGGGTTTATAGGCTTCCGGATTTGGAATAATTTCACCCCTTTCATTTTCGGTATATTGACTTCCTATAAAATTTTGGAAATATGAACTGCCAATCTTGGCTGTATTTTCAAAGAGGGCATTTGCCGCGTCGGTATTCCAGTCAAAATCCTCAGTGATGTTAACCGTTGGAATGGGGAACGTAAATGGTTGCCCGTCCCTATCGCCACTGGTCATGACCTCGTAGTAGGCTATGTCAATCATCTCCAACTCTCTCTGGAAATGTCTGTAGGTCAAGTCCTCCAGAGAATTAACACCTCTCTGTTTTGCCCTAGCCAACAGTGTCTCATCCTTTATATCCTTAAAAAGATGAACTCCATTGCGCGTTGGAATCTGATCCATCAGATCCTTTGGTACGACAAAATCCATAGTCACATTGGTAAAAGGAGATTGTCCCCATCGGGCCGGCACATTTAGGTTATATATAAAACTTGTCACCGCCTCTTTTATCTCTCGCGGAGTTAAATCATCTCTAAATACGTAGGGGGCCAGATAGGTATCAAAGGATGAAAAAGCCTGTGCCCCAGCCCATTCCGACTGAAGTATGCCAAGAAAGTTTGCCATTTGACCGAGAGCAGTTCTAAAATGACTTGGAGCCTCGGCGGAAACTCTCCCCTTAACTCCATTGAAACCCTCATCCAGCAGAGCTCGTAGAGACCAGCCGGCACAGTAGCCAGTTAGGCAATCTAGATCATGTATGTGGTAGTCACCATCTCTGTGGGCAGCGCCCTCCTCCTCCGAATAGACATTATCCAGCCAATAGTTGGCCGTTAGTTTTCCAGAAATGTTGTTAACCATGCCAGCATTACTGTAGCCAACGTTGGCGTTAGCATTTATCCTCCAGTCTTCCTTGTCTACGTATTCCTGTATTGATATTTTTGAACTTACCTTAGTATCTCTTTCTATTTTCTTGTCCAGAGATATTTTTATAAACTCCTCCAAGACTTTCATAAGTCCACACTTGACCAGCGTATTCTTTATGAGTTCCTCTATTTTTTCGTAGTCCTTACCCAGACTACCGTCAGGATTTTCACTTTCAAAAACTTTGTAGAACTTAGATATGGAACCTTCGTCAGCTTTTTTGAAGGCTGTAGCTATTTTATCTCTTATAATGGGTAGAAGAAGAACCTTATTCATAGAACAATGATTGATTTAACTTATGTTCGCCATTATTAACTGAGAACTATTTCATTACAAGTTACCGAAAATATTTTATTTACCCGGAGACCTATTGACAACGAATTCAGACTAGTTTTTCAAACTTTTCTGTGAAGAAAAATTGAATAGCTACTTTTGATCATATTATATGTTGTATTTTCAAATATTAGAAATACTATTAGTGCCAGCTTTTATAAAATCTGAGGCTATGTTTTCGTATAAAAATATTATTGTAGTAATATCTTCTCCTTCGGGAACTGGAAAAACAAGTATAATTAGAGAGGTGATAAAGCGCGATGATAATTTAAGATTTTCGATATCAGCAACCACAAGAGAACCCAGAGCAAATGAGGTGGACGGGGAACACTATCACTTTATAGCCAGAGAGGAATTTACAGATAGGATTCACAGTAACGATTTTCTTGAGTACGCAACTGTCTTCGGAAATTACTATGGCACACCTATGAATGAGATAGAGAGAAATTTCAAGGAAAAACACGACATCATTATGGACGTCGACTGGCAGGGAGCCAGACAGATAACAGCCAGAGTTAAAAAAAGTGAACTTATCAAGATATTCATCCTGCCTCCTTCCCTAGAGGAACTGAGGATCAGATTGAAGAACAGGAATACGGACAGCAAAATTTCTATAGCCAGACGAATGGATGAAGCTAAAAACGAAATTAAACATTCTAAAGAGTATGACTATGTTGTTGTTAACGATAATTTTGAAAGAGTTATTGACGATGTCAGATCTTTGATACTAGCCAAGAAAATTGGAAATACTATAAAAAGTGAAGTGCGCAACTTTATAGCAAAGCTGTGCAGCTGTTAAATTCTATGTAGCTACGGCCTAGATTTTTGTAGAGTCACCTGACTAGGCGCAAATCACGGGGTTTGGGTTATTTGGCTGGTGGCAAATGAAAAATGAGAGAGATAGCTATAACTTCCATTCAGATGTTGCTTGTAATTAATAAAAGATATATTAGTATATAATTATATCTAATTTTATCCTCTCAGAAGAGAGTGTATGAAAATTTTAGAAAAAAATAAGATCGGTAACCGATGGGCAAGTTTCGCCATTCGCTGTGGTCTGACAGCGGTGACCGTTTTCGGTGCTGTGACGATGGCCGGAGCTGAACCTACCGAGGTAAGTAGTTTTGGGGAATTGCAAGGGGCCATTAGTACTGGAAAAACAGAAATAGCCATAAAAAATACTATAAATTTCACCGCCGATGGACCAGTGATCAACTACAGTAACATAGTCATCTCTGGACCTAGCGAAAATGCACCAGGTCTGTTGAATGGAGGAAACAACCGTAAACTTCTTATCTTCGGGGAGAGTGCAAAAAATATTTTACTGAAAAATCTGCATTTCAATGGAGGCCATGATAGTAGACCGAAATTCATTTTTGGTGAAACTAATCCGGAGGCAGGCGGCGGGGCCATTAACCTCAGAAAGGGAACTGAAGCCATCCTAGAAAATATTACCTTCAGCAACAGTCAGACTGCAACCGACGGAGGGGCTATCTACTCCCGAGGAATCAACAGCAGTAACAGAAATAGCCTAAATTTCACGGGAAAAACCACCTTCGACGGAAACAAAACTATCGGAACCATTGGCAGTGGTGGAGCCATCTACGCCGAAAATTCATCACTAACCTTTGGAGGACTAGCAACCTTTAGAGGCAACAATAGCACATTCGGTGGAGGAGCTATCTGTGGCTACCATGGTACAAAACTGACCTTCGGCGGAGATGTAACTTTCACAGGAAATAGTTCTTTCCTCAATGGTGGAGCCATCTGTTCCTTGGGAGTGAATGCCACTAACAAAAATATTTTGGAATTTGAAGGAAATGCTACCTTTGTGGGAAATAGCGTAACTGAAGTCAGCAATGGTGACGGTGGAGCCATCTTCGTCAGAGATTCATCACTAACCTTTGGAGGACTAGCAACCTTTGAAAATAACAAAACAAGATTTTGCGGAGCTATTTTTGCCTCTGGCAGCGCATCTATAGAATTCAACAATGGCCTTATTCTGATCGAAAATACTACAAATGGAACAAACAGTGGAGCTCTGCATATGAATGGCTCAGAAAATGAACCAGCCATCATTACTCTAATACAGAAAAATCCACTGGTACCAACGGAATTCAGAGGAAACACATCAGGAGGAGATGGTGGACATAATGCTGTCTATATGGCAGAGTACTCCCAACTGAATTTAACTGCCCATGATGGTAGCATTGATATCTTTGATGATTTCAGTGGCAATAGAGAAGGACCTGATAACATCATAACCATATACAAAGGTGAAGGTTGGCTTAATATAGAGAAAAGTGGCTCAATAGAAAATGTTAAAGTTGTCAACGGAGGAAATTTGAACTTGGCAGGAGAATCCAGAGGATTCAATCTAATTGATTTCACAAACTCTGGCACCATTAGATTTGAAATACTTTCCGGAGAAA
>JAITAR010000055.1 GCA_031284025.1 Rickettsiales bacterium
AAAGGTTGTTGGCCCTTTTCCAAAGGTTAGTATTGAATAGAATACATAGATAGCTCCACCTTCGTTGCCGACTACAATAGTTTTGTTTCCGTCGAAGATGGTTTTTCCCGTGAAATTTAGGCTATTTCTGTTGTCGTTGTCGGTTCCCCGGGAGTAGATGGCTCCTCCTTGAGATATAGACTGATTATTGCTAAAAGTAAGACCTTCTAGGTTGATCACTACTCCTGCGCCCAGATTAATAGCACCACCATAATTGTCGTAGCCAAATCCATTTTCATTACTGCCATTCTTCAGATGCAGATTTTTCAGTGAAATATTTTTTGCACTCTCCCCGAAGGTAAGAAGTTTATGGTTATTTCTTCCATCTAACAGACCTGGTGCATTTTCGCTAGGTCCAGAGATGATTATGTCATTGTAGTTGATCACTGGTCCATCGGCGATGAAATCTATAGTATTTTTTATGGCTATTTCTGTTTTTCCATCACTTATGGCGTTTTTTAGCTGATCAAAATTATTCACATCTTCAGCTTTGGCCCTGCCCACCGCTACGATATTAAAAATAATAGCTATCGCCAGACTAGAGCGAAAAATTAAATTTGTCAGTTTAGTCATAGTTATCCTTCTCCTAAAAAATTAAAAATTATGGACAGAGGATAATATACTTTTTTGTAATTGCAAGTAAATTTTTGGAAAAATTTAGGAATTACTTCCAAGTAATATACGGTGTGTTCAAAATTTCCAATGTGACGCGTCAATTGACAACGCTTAGTTTTGCAACCAAAATATTCACGATTTTTGCCAATTTTTGGTCACCGTAGAAAGTCTAGTTAGCTATTTGGCATATTAAATGTTAGTAGTGCTAAACAGCTTTGAAAGCTAAATATTGTAAATAACAATAATTGTTATAGTCTTGTACCAATGATTTATCATTGGTGCTTCTAGGTAGATTTTTTATTATTATTATTAAGATAAATGATCTGAACACATGTCATATACAATCAAAGGTACAAGTTCTAGATGGGAGGTAATTGTCGGACTGGAGGTGCATTGCCAGCTGAAAACGAACAGCAAACTTTTTTCAAGGAGTTCGGCAGCATTTGGTGCAGAGCCCAACAGCCAGGTGTCATTTTTTGACTGCGCCATGCCCGGCCAACTACCTACTTTAAATGAAAATTCAGTTTTACAGGCCATAAAAACTGGTATAGGTCTAAATGCTGAATTTAACAGAAGGTCTGTGTTCGACAGAAAAAACTATTTTTATCCTGATCTTCCCCAGGGATACCAGATAACCCAATTTTTTCAGCCAATAGTCAGGAGTGGCTGGCTTGAGATTGACTGTGACAGTGGTGAGATTAAAAAAATCAGAATACACGAAGCGCATCTGGAACAAGATGCCGGAAAATCCATTCATGATCAGCAACCTGGAGCTACGCTGATAGATTTGAATAGGGCAGGTGTGACACTGTTGGAAATAGTGTCAGAGCCGGATATGCGAAGTCCTGCCGAAGCCATGGAATATCTGAGGAAATTGAGAGCTATGGTCAGAGCTTTGGATACCTGTGATGGCAATATGGACGAAGGGAGCATGAGATGTGATGCAAATGTATCCGTTAGAAGGGTCGGCAGCGATGGCTATGGCACTAGGTGTGAAATTAAAAATATAAATTCTATAAAAAACGTTGGCAGCGCCATAGACTATGAAGCTGTTAGACAGGTAAAAATACTCGAATCTGGCGGAGTAGTGCAGCAGGAAACCCGAAGATTTGAAGCAGAAACTGGTATCACCAGAACACTGCGAACTAAGGAAAATGCCATTGACTATAGATACTTTCCAGAGCCGGATCTGGCACCACTGATCATCAGTGATGAATTTATAGAGTGGGCAAAAAGTACAATGCCAGAATTGCCTGAAGATAGAAAGAAACGCTATATCGGAGACTATTCACTGTCTGACTATGATGCCAGAGTTCTAACTCTGAGTAGTGATATAGCTGACTACTTCGATAAATTAGCTGTTAGGCACAATCCAAAATTGGCCGCCAATTGGCTCACTACGGAACTCCTCGGCAGGTTAAACAAACTATCTATCGATATGGATAAAAATCCTATCGACGTTGACAAATTTTCTGAATTGCTGGATCTAGTTGAAAATGGTACAATTTCTGGAAAAATAGCAAAAGATGTTCTCGATACTATGCTTGAAACCAATGAATCTGCCGGATCAATAGTTGAAAAGGGCGGCATGAGGCAGATCACTAGCTCTGATGAAATTAATGGCATGATAGATAGAGTTATGGAGGAAAATAAAAAGCAAGTTGAGCAGTACAGGGCAGGAAATGAAAGAATTTTTGGATTTTTTGTGGGACAGCTGATGAAATTGGGTGGCGGAAGAATAAATCCACAGCTGGCAAATGAACTTCTTAGGGAAAAACTCAAAGTAGATGGTCTCAGCTGAAAAAGATATTGAAAATGACCATGAGCTCTGGCTGAAGGAGATAAGGAACTGTAGAAGAATTATTGCCAACAGAGAGAGAATACTGACGAAGGCTAGAAATGTTAGGTCAGTAGAATATGATCACCTTCGGGCCGACAATGATTTTAGCTGCCAACAACCTCAAACGGTTGACTTTGAACTAGAAAAAAATAAGAGTCTCGGCATAGATAGAAACACAGACAGAAGACTAAAGGCGGGAAAAATAAAAATTGACATGAAAATTGATTTTCATGGACTCACCTCCGGAGCAGCCCGGGAGCTGCTATTGCATAGTGTAGTTGAAGCCTACGGTGGTGGTCTGAAGTGTATGCTAGTTATAACTGGCAGAGGACTAAATACGAGCCACAACGTAGCCACTATAAAATCACAGCTGGAAAAATGGATGCAAATGCCGGCCATATCCTCTAGAGTCATAAAATATGTAGATGCCACTCAAAGACACGGAGGTAGGGGAGCTGTCTACCTGCTACTGAAGACCAACAGAAAAAACCCCACCTCTCGAATCAAACCAGTATAGCCCGAGAAATTAGACTATTAGCTAAATCTAACCAAATATTTTATAGAGAGCAACTAAATCTACAAATAGATAGACTATGTTTACAGCCACAAATGATACACTTTTACGTCCCAAAGAGGCTATAATAGCACTAATGGCATTTATTGTATACAACAGGTAGACAAGTTTGAAATTAGGACTTGGCAGCATAAAAGTCATGATTAGCGCTGCAGCCATTCCGCTAAACAGAGAAATGGCCTCGCTGATAAAAATTAATTTTCTGTTTTGCCAATCATCTCTCATCCAATCTAAGAATTTAGTCATAGTTATGATTATAATCATATATATGATATTAATTATATGCGAACAAAACAAAAATCAACTAAATATTTTTCATAGTTTTGTTAGTGAATATTTTTAGAATCATTCTGACGGAAAAAATAAATATAATTTTCTAGATTGTGTAAAAAAACTCTGTAGCTGTGGGGATAAAAAATTTTTTAGCTAATTAATTCCTCAATTCCTAACCGATCCCACTGACAACACTCTTTCCGACTAGCATTGAAGGTAGTATTTGTACAAATTTTCTCAAAATGGTTATTTACAATTAAAAAGCTAACGCTATTCTCTAGTCATCTTTTTTTAAGATTATTATGTGAAGATTTTAGAAAAAAATAAGAGTGATGTCCGATGGCTGAGTCTTCATCTCCGCCTCTGTCTGATGGTTTTTACTGTTTTTAGTACTGTGGCTATGGCCGGAGCTGAACCTGCCGAGGTGAGTAGCTTTGAGGAATTGAAAGGAGCCATAAGTGATGGAAAAACAGAAATAGCCGTAAAAAATGCTATAAATTTCACCGCCGATGGACCAGTGATCAACTACGACAACATAGTCATCTCTGGACTTGGCGAAAATGCACCGGTTCTTCTGAATGGAAATGACAACTATAAATTTTTCATATCTGGAGAAAATGCAAAAAACATTTCACTGAAAAATCTGCATCTGGATAATGGCAGTAGTGGGGTTGGATCTGGCTACGAAAATGGTGGTGGGGCTATTCATCTGAACGCAGGAGTAGTGGTCAGTCTAGAAGGTCTTACTTTTAGCAACAGTCAGACTAGATCCCAAGGAGGAGCTATCTACTCCTGGGGAACCGACAACAACAACAGAAATAGCCTAAATTTCACGGGAAAAACCATCTTCGACGGAAACAAAACTATCGATATCATTAGCAATGGAGGAGGAGCTATCTATGCTTACTTTTCAACACTGACCTTTGGAGGAGGGCCAACAACCTTTAAAAACAACAAAAGCGCAGGCAATGGAGGAGCTATCTATGGCGGTGATGGAACAAAACTGACCTTCGGCGGAGATGTAACTTTCACAGGAAATAGTTCTGCTAACTATGGTGGAGCCATCTTTTCCTTGGGGAAAAATGCCACTAAAAATATTTTGGAATTTGAAGGAAATGCTAACTTTGTGGGAAATAGCACCACCGGAAACGTCATTGGTGACGGTGGAGCTATCTACATTTGGTATTCATCACTAACCTTTGGAAAACTACTAGCAACCTTTAAAAACAACAGAGCAAGATGCGGTGGAGCTATTTTTGTCTCTAGCAGCGCATCTATAGAATTCAACAATGGTCTTCTTCTGATCGAAAATACTACAGAGGAAGTAGACAGTGGAGCCATAGATATGAATGGCTCAAAAAATAGACTAGCTACCATTACTATAGTACAGAAAAATCCACTGGTGCCGACGGAATTCAGAGGAAACACATCAGGAGATGGTGGACATAATGCTGTCTTTATGCAGCAGTACTCCCAACTGAATTTAACTGCCCATAATGGTAGTAGCATTAATATCTCTGATGTTTTCACTGGCGATAAAACTAAAGACACTAACATCATAACTATAAACAGAGGCGATGGCTGGATCAATATAGA
>JAITAR010000102.1 GCA_031284025.1 Rickettsiales bacterium
CCTATATATGAGTCGAGGTGGATCCCGAAAAAAGTAGGCGATAATTCAAATTTTGATGCTACATTTATTTATTTCATTTTCCGTTCACCATTGATTATTTACTTTTTTACGTTATAATCATTGTTATATTACAATTATTATAACTAATTTGAGTTTACTATGAACAAAAAATTAATAGCATATTTTCTGGTTTTGACGGCGATGGTTGGCTGTGGTCCCATGAAGACCGAGCGAGTTTCGATTAATAAGTCTGATAAGTTGTTGTCTGGCATTACCGATGAATGGGTTACAAAAGATACAGAACTGTCGGTAGCCGATATACTTTCGCAGATACAAAAGCACAGAGGATTTCAGAAGTATCGTGCCAATCTTGGCAGGCAGCCAAAATTATTCGTGGCGGATGTGCAGAATGAGACTTCGGAACCATATTTTCCCATTGCTGATTTTAACGACGAACTTCTGAATGAGTTTTCTGCATCCGGCGAATACAGATTGATCGATGCGACGGCGCGGGGTAAAATTCTAAGTGAAATGAAATTTCAGAAGGGTGGCACCGTTGATCCAAAACAGATAAAGGAAATTGGCCATTCGAGCGGCGCAGATTTACTGATTTTTGGTGATATTAGAATGGATCCGAAAGTTCTAGGGGGTAAAACTGTCAAGGAATACTCCGTTAATATCAGGATAACCGACGTTTTCTCCGGAGAAGAGGTGTGTCGCACAAGGTATAAGGTAAGTAAATACTCCAAACGTAGCGGTAGTAGACTCTAGCGGAAGTTTTGGAAAAATTTTAAAAAGAGTTTCCCCATGAAGGCGATAAGAGCGGCTATAGCGGCCACTTTAATAACGATGTTTGTTGGTTGTTCTACCGTGGACGAAATAGATAGACATCGACAGCTGATCCAGGCCGTGGGTAGTGGTAAATACAATAGAGCATTGGAGCTGGTTAATGCCGGAGATTTTTTTCCTGAAGAGCGTTCAGCTCTGCTGAGACTTCTAGAGAGAGGAACTGTTAATTATCGCGCCGGAAATTATTATCAGTCACTAAAAATATTTGAAGAGGCTAGAAAATTAAGTAATGATCTCTATAGCAGGAGTATAACGTCGGCCGCCGCTGGCCTAGTAGACTCTAGTCTGAATGAGTTCTACGGTAGAAGATACGAACATTCGCTGATAAGATTCTATGAGTCTCTCAATCACTATAACCTATACTATTCTGGAAGATATGAATCTCATGGAGAGAATCGTGGAAATAAAACTATCCAGCTACAGGAAAAAATTCTGTCCGATGGAGAGAGAAGATTTCATTTCACTGCGGCAAAAAACATCCTCAGGGAGTGGAATTCTCTGCTAAATTCCTATGAAAACGAAGATTATCGCAAAGCAGTCTACAAATCCGATTTAATGGAAAAGCTGTGGGGAGCATTTATCCACGAGGAATCTGGCAGTTCTAGTGATAGACAAACTGCAATGGCTCTCTGTAGACAGGCAAAGACTGTGCTTGCCAGAGACTATGGCATCTATCCAGTCTTCAATGTAAATCACAGAGAGTTTAAAAAAAATTTCCATAGATTCATTGACAGCACAAATGGTGGTAAAATTAGAAAAAAATATACCGGAGATACCGCCTATGCCAGGGAACTTTCCGAGTTTGTTGACAGCAAAATTGAGAAACTACGGAACCATAGAAATAACAATTTGGTGATTCTTATAAAAGATGGACTAGTAGTTAGAAAAAAATCAAAGACCTACCGATTTTCACTAACTGCCTCTCTGTTTGAATCTGATGAAAGAGAAGAAATCTGGAAATTTTGCACGGATATTCTTAAGGCGGAGACTTCTATAACTTTGAGTATTCCTAGCATTGAGTACAAAAATATTGGAAACAAATTTGAAGCAAGGCTGTTCGATTCAAATGAAAATATTGTCGCTAAAATTCCCATTGTTCTCGTACTACCAATTTCTGACATAGCTTTTGGTGAAATAGACAGAGAAATAGCCGCGGAAACTGGCAAAATACTAGCAACAATCGCTGCCAAATATGCGGCCGCCATCTATACCTCCTATAAACTATACAAACAGGTAAATAACGATAAACTGGGATTTATACTTGCCTATAATTTATTTAGGGCAGAAAAACTACTTATAGATAAATCATCGAGGCCGGATCTGAGGCAATGGCTTACACTGCCCGATAATCTAAGAATTGGCGAGGACCACGTAGATGGAGGAAATTATCTGCTAAAAATCTACTCTCTGAGTGAAAATAGTCAGATTGAAGTCTATAGAAAGGAGATCACCATTGGACAGGACACAACATTTGTAGACATTAATCTGTAGTTCTAGAAATTTGTGACTTTGCTCATCAATTGCAGCGTTTCAATTTATTCGTGTAACAGTAATTGTGGCAATATAAAATACTCTCAAATTTCTACTAATTCTCTACCACTCCATTGAATTTGGCCAGATGATGTATATTGAAATGGTAGCAGTCAAAAACCATTTTTTCCCAAAAAACAACCATATTTTAAAGAATGCCAAAATTTGACAAACCATATCAATAGTCATACCGTCCTATCTATTAAACTTTATTTATAACCTTCTCGAAATTTAGATGCAGAGTAAAAGTTTAATTTTAGTAGATGGCTACAGTTTTTTCTTCAGGGCGTATTTTGCACTCAAGAATATTAAAAAAAGAAGTGATGGTTTGGCTGTAAATGGTATCTATGGCTTCACCAGAATGCTTATAAAATTGGTAATAGATCTGAAGTCAACACATATCGCAGTCGTATTTGACACTGGAGGAAAAAATTTTAGGCACAGTATTTTCCCAGACTACAAATCTAACCGTCCACCAGTTCCTGAGGATATGATACCCCAGTTTCCTCTACTGAGAGAGGTGACCAGTGCTATGGGCATAAGAACTATTGAGAAAGAGGGTTATGAAGCCGATGATGTGATAGCAACACTGGCAAAAAAAGCAAAACTGGAAGGTTACGAAGTTCTGATCATATCCAATGATAAGGATCTATTCCAGCTGGCGGATTATGACATATCTCTCTATGACGTCAAGGAGAATAAAAAAATTGGTCCAAATGAGGTTACGGAGAAATGGAAGGTCAAACCAGAGCAACTACTGGGAGTTCTCAGTCTTATGGGAGACAAATCCGATAATGTCCCTGGGGTTCCATCTATCGGACAAAAAACGGCTACCAATCTAATGAGAGAATATGGCAGTTTGGAGAATCTAGTCAATAACATTGAAAGTGTGAAACCGGAAAAAACAAAAATAACTCTAAAGAATAATCTAGATAAACTATCACTTTCTAAACAGCTAATAACTCTAAATGACCATCTTGTTTTGAATATAACCATCGAAGATTTGCTTTTAAAGAATTTTGATCCTCTGAAGCTCAGAAACTTTCTATACAAAATGGAATTCAATAGTATCGCCCGCGAAATAGAAAAAAATTTTATAGATTGTGGAGATGATATGGCGCCTGCCAGTGGAAACTACAGCTATAAAAAAATATCTGATCTAGCCGTACTTAGCAGTGTCTGTGAAAATTTAGTCAGGTCAAATAGTCGAATGTTTTTTAGTTTTAAAACTGAAAACAATGACAGCTATGAAGAAGTTAAAACACTCTGCTTCAGCGACGAAAGTAGAGCACATATATATTTTGTCTGTCTAGCCACCGACAGCACTATGGAAAATTTGTTCGATATAGCTAGTGCTAGTGACAACCACATAAGTTTTGAAAGAGCTATCGGTCTTCTTAGATTAATATTTGAAAATGAAAGTATTCTAAAGGTATCCTATAACATCAAAAAATGTATGAGAATTCTGAAAAAAATTAACGTCAGCATTGTGAACTTTGACGATCTGGGACTTATGTCCTACATAGTCGATAATGGAAAATTCAACCACAATATAGCCACCATCATAGGGCGATACCTTTTTAATAGTGCAACTATAAAAATTTCTGGAGTGGAGAAAGATAGCTATCTGCTGGAGCAATATGAAAAGGGTAAGAGTATGGAATTCTTGGAAATTCCAGATATGTTTACTTTTTCTTGCAGAGAAATTGAGATTTTCAAAATTTTATTCAAACTAATTAATGAAAGACTTAGCGAAGATAATGACCTCAGAGAGCTCTATGAAACTATATAAAAACCACTAGTGACCGTATTGGCCAACATGGAGTATGAAGGAGTTCGCATAGATATAAGTGAATTGAAAAATCTTTCTGACTACTTCTCTAAAAAAATCTGCGAAATAGAAAATAAAATTTACGGAGAGGTCGGACAGGAATTTAATATAAATTCACCAAAACAGGTGGGGGAGATTCTATTTGAAAAAATGAATCTACCCAGTGGGAAAAAATCCAGGAATTCTGGCTACTATTCCACTGATACAGAAATTCTGGACGATCTGTATCAAAAAGGATTCTCCATAGCTGGCGATATTTTGGAGTATAGACACTATATGAAGCTGAAGAGTACTTACACCGATGTTTTACCAAAATTAATTGACAGAAATGGTAGAGTGCATACAAATTACTCCAACACCTACGTCATAACCGGAAGACTGAGTTCCAGTGGCCCTAACCTGCAAAATATACCCATAAGAACTGAAGATGGAGAAAAGATAAGAAAAACTTTCATAGCTAGGGATGGCTTTAGTTTTATAGGTGCTGACTATTCGCAGATAGAGCTGAGAATATTAGCCCAATACGCCAATGTGGCAAAACTCTTGGAAGATTTTAGAAAAAATTGCGACATACATAGTGAGACAGCAAAAAAAATATTCGGAACGGACGAAGTTACGCCACAGATGCGAAGATTAGCCAAAACTATAAACTTTAGCATAATCTACGGCACAACACCCTATGGTCTGGCAAAAAGATTGACTATGAGCAATGAGGAGGCGAAGAATTACATAGATGATTATTTTCGAATCTATCCGGAGGTGAAAGAATATATGAGCCATATAAAAGAATCGGCTAAGGAAAAAGGATTTGTCAGAACCATCTTCAATAGAATCTGTTACATTGATCTGAACGCCGTCAGAGAACCACAGAAATCATTTCTTGAGCGTCTGACCATAAATGCTCCTATTCAAGGAACGGGCGCCGATATAATTAAGAAGGCTATGATAAAAGTTTCGGAAAATATTAAAAATTTCGATGCCAAGATTATACTGCAGGTTCATGACGAATTACTAATAGAGGTGAATGACAGCTGTGTTAGCGAGGTTAGAGAAATAGTTAGAGAAACTATGGAAAATGTAGTAAAATTTAAAGTACCTTTTCCCGTTGATATAAAGGTTGGAAAAAACTGGAATGAGGCACACTAGGAGAAATAGGTAATTTTTTCTGAGAAAAAACTAATCAGGGCGATAGATCGTTCTGAACAGACTATTGATTAATCTCTCTAGTTCTTCTCTTTGCCCCACCAGGGCTAGCGTTT
>JAITAR010000060.1 GCA_031284025.1 Rickettsiales bacterium
GTGCTAATGTGCGTCATAGAAATCGAAGTTATTCTCATAGGGAAGAAGATGATCTGAATGATGCCGAGGCCAAAGCCATTGTTCAGAAGAATGTGACAAAAAATGAGAAGGAGGAGAAAACAAAAATTGAGGAAGAAAATGGCGGGCAAAATCAAAATGAATATAGGGCTGCTATCGTAGAAACTGGAGAGGCAGCTGGAGCAGAGGATGCTATTGAGTCGAAATCTGAATTTGAAAGTGAGCTTGAATCGAGATCTGTTGATAAATCTGAGATGAAAAATGAGTATAAATCCGGAACAAAGATTTTATATTATAGAAAAAGCAAAACGTCTAGTCAGAGAAACCTATACGATGCCGATAGAAAAATTAATAGCCGTCCCGGCAAGAGAATTTACTTTGATAACCTGGGTGGAAGAAAAAGATCTGCCGACGGTGATATTTTTGAAGAAAAAAGTTCGGATGTTGAAAATTTTAACGGCAGCGGTAAGGCAAATGACGAAAAAAAGTCTGATTCTAAAAATGGGGATTTTTTTGAGACTGCCGCTACAAATTTTCCATCGACTGCGAAAAGTGCTGAATCTTTCAGTGGTAAAAAAGGTACTCGTGGAGATAGCAAAGCAAAACCTGGCAAAAGCGATTTTGATGAGGTGGGTCTTGATAAGCTGGATAGGAAAATTTCTAAAGATAGATATGAGAAGTATTCTAAGAACATTCATACCTATATATTTAACGAGGATGACGATAGTTTCAGAGGTGATGTTGGCAAGTTTGGCAGATTCAAAAAAAAGGAAAAGAAAAATGATTCGAGCAGCCGCTTCCAGCAGAAGGTATTTAAAAGTGTAAATATTCCTGAATTCATATCAGTTTCTGACTTGGCTGAGAGGATGAACGAAAAAAGATCTGACATAATTAAAAAGTTGCTTGCGATGGGGGTGAAGGCAACTGCTAATCAGACGATAGATGCAGACACCGCCGAATTAGTGGTTATGGAGTTTGGTCATACACCAAATAGAGTGTTGGATTCCGATGTGGAGAGTATTCTTAGTAATAACGTCGGTGTCGAGTTTGTATCAAGAAACCCGATAGTTACAGTTATGGGCCACGTGGACCATGGAAAGACTTCTCTGCTGGATGCCCTAAGAACCACAAAGATTGCTGAAAGCGAATCTGGAGGCATAACACAGCACATAGGTGCCTCTAGAGTTGACATATCAAAGGATAGATTCATTACGTTTATAGATACTCCAGGGCATGAAGCTTTTACAGAGATGAGAATGCGGGGAGCTAATGTGACAGATATAGTTGTGCTGGTGGTGGCTGCCGATGATGGAGTTAAGGATCAGACAATAGAGGCCATTAATCACACTAAGGCCGCTAAAGTTCCTATAATTGTAGCTATAAATAAAATCGATAAGATTGGTGCTGATCCGACCAGGGTGAAGCAGGAGCTTCTCCAGTATGACATTATAGCTGAAGAGTTTGGAGGAAATACCATTTTTGTTAATGTATCAGCTAAAGATAGAATTAATCTTGACCGGCTTATGGAAGCAATTATATTTCAGGCTGAAATTTTGGATCTAAAGGCTCCCATCGACTGCAGAGCGGGAGGAGCTGTAATAGAGAGCAAGATGGATGTTCAGAGGGGTGCCATAACTACAGTGCTGGTGCAGAGGGGAGTTTTGAGAGTGGGGGATATAGTTTTGGCAGGTGTAAGCTATGGAAAAGTTAAAAAAATAACTGATGATCGAAGAAAGGTCCGTGATAGTGCCTATCCATCTATGGCTGTAGAGATTTTGGGACTGGACCTTACGCCAGATGCCGGCGTGATATTTGATGTTGTTTCAACCGACAAAGAGGCCAGAGACATAATTTCCTACAGAGAAAGAAAGGAGAGAGAGTCTAGAGAAACCGGAAGAGCTGGTAAAACAATGGAAAATATGCTAAAGCAGGCTTCAGATAGTAACAGAAAACAGCTTTCGCTCATAATAAAAGCAGATGTCAGTGGTTCAGTGGAGGCAATTGTTAACAGTTTGCTGAAACTTAGCAGTGACGAGATCAATATAGAAGTTGTGCATTCGGCTATCGGTTCTATAAGCGAGTCGGATATTAATCTGGCAACGGTATCAAATGCTATGATAGTTGCCTTTAACGTAAGAGCTAATAATACTGTGAATGATGTGGCCAAAGAGAAAGGCATTGGAATAAAGTACTATTCTATAATCTATGACATTGTCGATGATATTAAATTAATGATGTCCGGACTGCTAGATCCGATT
This sequence comes from Rickettsiales bacterium, assembly GCA_031284025.1. Classification (GTDB taxonomy): domain Bacteria; phylum Pseudomonadota; class Alphaproteobacteria; order Rickettsiales; family UBA1997; genus CALXRO01. The sequence continues at coordinate 2,277 of JAITAR010000060.1, forward strand.
GTAAAGGAAAAAATAATCGGTCAGGCAAAAATAAAAAATGTAATAAAAATTACTGGAATGGGAAAGATTGCTGGCTGTTTTGTGACGGAGGGCGAAATACATAGAAACGCGAACATTAGACTTGTGAGAGATGGTATTGTAATTTTCGATGGGAAAATTAAGACTCTTAAAAGATTTAAAGAGGATGTGAAAGAGGTTAAGAATAATTACGAGTGTGGTCTAGCAATAGAGAATTATGATGACATAGAAGAAAACGATGTGGTAGAGTGCTACGAAAAGGTAAAGGAGAAAAGGTAGGGGTGATTTGATGGGATCCTGGTCCTAAAATTGTTCAAAGATGGGCCTGGGTTTTATCTAGTTTATTAATATTCCAAATTTGAGAGGAAACTGTGGACAAACTAGGTAATAATGCGAGAAGTTCTCGAAGGGTGATGAGTTTTTTTATAGACGTGTTTTTAGCAAATTTTTTAAAAACTCTGCTAATACAGACATTTGTTCTTAATAGGTCTAAGATAGTTGTTATTCAAGAATTTATGGATAACTTTAAAAATCTATTTGGTAAAGTTGAACTAGCTAAGCTAAAGGATTATCACATAAGATACATCATTAATAATAGCCAGGTTTTTGATTCACTTCTGTACGTGGTGATAATTGTATCTTTCACCGGTATGCTTTACAATTTTCTATGTACATTTTTTCTGAATTCATCGACCATCGGACAAAAACTTCTATCGCTGCGAGTGGTCGATGCGAAGAGGGACAACAGGCCGGGATTTTTGAAACTGTTATTTCGGGCAATTCTGGTTCCTCTGCCATTTATCACGACATTTCTGTTTGTAATCCTTTCATGTTTGTTTTTTATAAATTTTCACATGTATGCGCCAACCATTAACTGGAGGATTTCGCTACTTGTCAAACTAGTTAGGCTTGCCGAATATCAATATTTGGCAGCTACCGTGTTAGTATTTTTTACAATTTTTTGGTATAATACCTATTACCTTACAGATAGACTTATATTTACAGACATATTATCACTAACCAGAGTCATTGAAATTAAAAGACATCGCATTCACGGCGAAAATGAAAAGGATTTTGTATATTTTGGGGACAGGCTATTAGGTTCCGTAGAAAGATTTAACAATTTTCTGGCGAAATTTCTGACAAAAGTCTTAAAGTATCTGGGAGAAAAATTTTCGAGTTTATTCGGAAAGAAAAATAGGTAGTTGGCGGTGACTACAAAAATATCCTAAAATTTATTTTAGTGGCTATGGTACTGGCATTTAAAAGTTTTTTAGCCATGGGCAGCTATGTGACAGTTAGTTTCCTAGTGGCGGGTATTCCATTTGGCTATCTCATAGTTAGATTTGTGGGGAACATGGACATAAGAAAGCACGGTTCCGGTAACATCGGGGCCACTAATGTCTGGAGAGTTTTGGGGGCAAAATACGCCATCCTGACCTTTCTACTTGATGGTCTTAAAAGTTTTTTACCTGTGCTGTTGGTCAGGATTTTGTCGGTGAAATTCCCTTTGGGCATCTTTCCCCACTACTTCGTCTCACTAGTACTACTTTCAACGGTGGCAAGCCATATTTTCAGTCCTTGGCTTGGCTGGCATGGTGGCAAAGGAGTTTCCAGTTTTATTCTGGGTCTATTGGCTATGAATCCTAATATTTTTTTAATTGTTGCTTCTTCATGGCTACTGGCGTTTTCTATTTTTCGCATTTCTGGCCTTTCTGCCATTCTCTCAGTTCTAATGGCGATCGTCGGTTCCTTCTTTATTTTGGATAAGGTGAATTTCTCTTTGATGTTACTTATTGCTCTGCTGATACTATGGGCCCATAGAAAAAACCTAAAGGAACTGATGTCGAATGCCTTTGGTAGTGGTAGAACAAAAAAATAGGTTTTTTCAAAAAGTGTTTCGCTATTTCAATAAATGTAGCATGTTCATGGCTCTAATCACCCGAGAAAGCGTTGCAGATGCCTCATCTCTGACTCGAGCCACTCCCTTTTTCAATGTATTTAGCACATAGTCCATATTTTTCTCCAGATCTTTTCTTTTTTCTCTGATGGGCGTTAAAAACTTATCAACTGCCTCCACCAAAAATTCCTTCAAAATCTTTGCCCCTCCATCCCCAATTTCTCCGGCGATTTGTTCCGGCTTTTTCCCAGTAGTCAGAGATGCTAAAAGTAACAAATTTGCAACCTCTGGCCGCCCGCTGGGATCAAAGGCTATGAATTTTTCACTGTCGGTGGTAGCTTTTTTCACGGCCACGTATATCTCATCTCTAGTAGCTCTCAACATTATAGCATTGCCACGACTTTTACTCATTTTCTGCTTGCCATCCAGTCCCAATAGGCTCGGAACTTCCGACAGAAGTGCCTGAGGTTCCTCGAAAATATGCTTATCTGGACAAAATTTATCGTTAAATCTTCTAGCTATAACCCTCAACAGTTCCAGGTGTGGCAATTGGTCCTTTCCAACGGGTACCAGATTAGCGTTGATGGAAAGTATGTCACATGCCTGGTGAACTGGGTAAATCAGCATGCCAGCATTCACATTGGTTATATTAGCACTCTTTATTTCTTCCTTGACCGTTGGATTTCTCTCTAGTTCTGCCACTGACACCAGCGTAAGAAACGGCACTAGTAGCTGATTTAATTCAGGAATATTACTGTGAGGAAATATAAAAGTTTTTTCATTTTCAAAATCTATTCCCACTGACATGTTATCAATAGCAAGCTCTTTGGTCAAAAAAGAAATTCTATCAAAACTGTCATGGTCCGTCAACACCTGTTGATCGGCAATCAGCACAAACAGTTCAACGCCAGCTCTCTGCAAATTTATTCTGTTTACTAGTGAACCAAAATAATGTCCCAGGTGCAAATTACCCGTTGGTCTATCTCCTGTCAAGATTCTATAGCTCCCAACTCCTCTCACCATACTGTCCATTATTTTCTCACTTATTTCTTTTGCTTTTTCAAAAGTATCCACAACGGCACCTTTCTTGTAATTTTATTGTAGCGGAAGCTAACCCAGAAATTTTATCAATCAAGACCCTTTATCAAAAGTCTATCTCAGATATGTCATGATTTGCAATAAATTCAAGGGCCTTAGCAGTACTTTGCTCTATCCTTTCATTTTGTGCTTCTTCTTCCTCTTCATCATCTAGGCCTTCCAAACCACTGGCGTAGACCTCACCCTTTATCATCTGAAACGAAAATAGCAACACGGACACAACTATAACTGCAAATAACTGTAAATCTTTTTAAATTAACTAAAGCTATAATATTCCTTTTTTATTATTAATCCTTTTTTATTATTAATAAATAAATAAGTAGAAGCGATCATCTTGTAACATGAAAAGATTCATATGTCAGGTAATATACGTGGAAATTTTGGAAGGCCGTTACCATTCAGCATAGGTACCAGCCAGCTATACTCAACGTGGCGGTAAAATTAGTAAAATATTTAATGCCTATTGAATCATTAATGTCCTAATGTTATTAATCTGTTAGCTAATGTTATTCGCCGTAAATTTTGCTGTTTAAGTTAGGTGCCTATGTTGAATTTTAAAAAAATTATAAAGAAAATTCCTAGCCCTCTGAGTATCATCATTTCCACAGTAGTTTTTTTAGTCCTGTGTCTGCTAAAAAAAAATATAGGAGGAAAAGGGCGCATTAGTGAGTCTATTTTGGGAAGTAGTTGTGTAGTCATTTTTACACAGGAATTTTGCCCCCACTGCCATGAACTTAAGAAATTTTGTGAAAACATGTATATATCTAAATATAACGTAGAGTTTCGTGATATAGCAGATAGAGGAAATTTTAATTTATTTCTAAAGCAAATCCGTCTACATAGAGTTCCTGCTTCTCAAGTTGGTACACCGGCAATATTCTCCGATAGAGGTTATATGATAGGATTTGATCGGAATAATGGTGACGATATAAAATTTCGAGAATTTTTGAATAGCAGTGAATTAGATAGAACCATTGAGAAGACAAAAAACAAAGAAGTCGCGGAGAAGCTATCGTTGAAATTTATGTTGCTGACGGTAGCCAAAGAAGTATTTAGTCTGAATAATATCTATGTATTTATATTCCTATACATAATTTTACTGCTATGCGCCTTCAATAAAAGTTTAATAATAGTCTCCTGCTACTTTGGTTTTTCGACAATAATTGATTTTTTGCTTCTAACGGGACACATGAATCTATTGCCATTGGATGGAACTATGACTGTGCTGAGATTGTTCATTGGCTATCTATGTCTACTGTTTGCCACTGATAAATTTATAGAAAACGGTCACTCTAAAGCCTTCGCAGCAGATAGGGTAGAAGGATCAATCCCGAATTCTACTCTCTTTGCCATTTCCCTACTAACGATGCTCTCAAGCTCTATAAAATTTCTAAAGCCATCGGGTGACTGGCAAAAATATGAATTAGTTTTAAACAGATATTCTTCTAAATTTTTTTTATATTATTTTTGTGCAATATTTTCTACATTTTTTTATTCTATATTAAATATTTCCTTTGTTTTTGTGATTCTCGTGCTTCATAAAAAATATAAAAATTATTATATAAATTATTTGACTATTGTTAATCTCTTATTATTATTAATAGCAGGAATATTTATTATGTTCGTATAAAAACATGGAGAAGAACGATCTGCAACAGTTTTCAACGGTCAGCGATGAATCGTATTCTAGTGGGTCGAGTGACGTTGAAATTGATGTTTTTGCCGAAGAACCCAGAATAACTTTTTTGGGCGCAACAAAAATTGTTACTGGTTCCAAGTATCTGCTTGAATTCAGAAACAGTAAAATTCTAGTCGACTGTGGACTATTTCAGGGAACAAAGGACGACAGACAGAAAAATAGAAAAGATATACCGGTGGAACCAAAAGACATTGATGCAATCCTACTGACTCACGCCCACCTTGATCACAGTGGCTATATACCTCTACTAGTTAAAAGAGGTTTCAGCGGTTTTGTTTATTGCACAAAGGCGACCTATGAGCTGTGCAAGATAATATTGCCAGATTCTGGCTATCTGCAGGAGGAGGATGCAAAATATCTAACTAAGAAAGGAGTCACAGAAGCTGATGGCTGTGAGCCTCTATATACAGAGGAGGATGCAGAAAAGTGTCTGGATAGTTTCAAAATAGTTAGATTTGATGATAGGGTCAAGCTAAATGATGATATAAGTTTTGAAATCAAACATGCCGGCCATATACTTGGTGCTGGCATAGTGAGTGTAATGCTGGGTGACAGAAAAATAGTATTTTCCGGAGATTTGGGCAGAAGTAATGACGAGGTGCTATATGATCCAACTAAAATTAGCACGGCTGACTATATACTCTGCGAATCAACCTATGGCGACAGGGTTCATAAAAATTCGAATCAGAAAGAAAATCTAGCTGAAATAGTTAATAAAACTGTGAGTAGGGGTGGCAATGTAATAATTCCAGCATTTGCTGTTGGCAGAACACAATTGCTGTTGTACTACCTCTATCAGCTCAAAAAACAGAGAAAAATAGCACACATACCGATCTTTGTAGATAGTCCAATGTCCATAAAAGTTACTAATCTACTAGATGATTTCACAGAAGAACACAGACTGACGGAGAAGGAATGTCTGGAAATATTTGATGATACTAGATTTACTACCACTGTAGAGCAATCTAAGAGAATATTTGAGCACAAAGTTCCATCAATAGTGATTTCCGCCAGTGGTATGGCCACCGGAGGCAGAATTTTGCATCACCTGGCACACTATGCACCTGACAATAAGAATACCATAGTTCTGGTAGGATTTCAGGCAAATGGTACAAGGGGCAGATATCTGCAGGATGGGAAAAAAGAACTGAGGATACACGGGCAAACTATTCCCGTCAATGCTGAAGTTGTGACACTGGAAAATATGTCGGCACATGCCGATAGCAATGAATTGATTTCATGGCTGGAAAATTTTTCCACTAGACCAAAAAAATTATTTCTCGTGCATGGTGAAGAAAAGTCTAGTACTGTTCTTGCCGAGCGGGTTAGAAGTGATTTAAACTGGGATGTAGCTATCCCGGAATATAGAGAAATAAGTAAATTATAATTATTGACTATTAACAACTAAAATTAGGAGAAACTATGACTGACAACACTAGCTCAATGAGTGTGAAAATTCTTAATTTGAACACAGGTTCAAGGAATATTACTTTCGTTAACAAAAACTCGCCGGTGGTGATAAAGGAGGGTTTTGAAGTTATGACAAGAGTTATGCTAGAAAATGGAGAAGACGGAGAGAAGGTAGCCTATGGTACACTTTATTTTTCCGATGATCTGGTGGATAGCGGAGTAATTGGCATAACTAGAAAATTGGCAAAGAAACTAAGTGTCAAAAACGGTGACAAGCTTCTTATAAAACATATGGAATCACTAAAATCTTTTAGTCTCATACGTGATAAACTCAGAGGAAAACCATTTACAAAGGATGGTGTTTTTGAAATCATAAAAGATGTCGTCGATGGAAAGTATACGGACATGCATATGGCCTGTCTTTGCTCTGCCACGGAGGGTGAACAGCTATCCGACGAGGAAATAGAGTATCTTTCGAGAGCTATGATAGGCACTGGAAAAGTCCTTAAATGGGATTACGACATAGTTGTTGATAAACACTGTATAGGCGGTATTCCTGGCAACAGGACAACCCCTCCAGTTATAGCTATAGTTGCCGAATATGGGCTTCACATACCTAAAACTTCTTCGAGGGCTATCACTTCCCCAGCTGGTACGGCGGATGTTATGGAGGTGCTGACGAATATAATGGTTCCCGTAGACGATATAAAAAAGATAGTTTCCTCTGTAAATGGCTGTCTAGTATGGGGAGGAGCTGTAGAGCTTAATCCTTCGGATGATATTATAATTAATGTCAAAAAATATCTTGGCTTTGATAGCAGGGGCCAAATGCTAGCTTCCATAATATCTAAGAAAGTTGCTGCTGGTTCTACGCATATATTGATTGATATCCCCTATGGACCGTCGGCCAAGACAAAGACTCTGCAGAGTGCTAAATCTCTGAAGCGAGACTTTGAGGGATTGGGTAACAGACTTGGCGTTAAAGTAATTGTTAACATAAG
>JAITAR010000002.1 GCA_031284025.1 Rickettsiales bacterium
TGCTAAAAGTAAGACCTTCTAGGTTGACCACTACTCCTGCGTTCAGATGGATAGCCCCACCACCGTTTGAGGCGTTAGATGTATCCTTGTTATTACCATTGCTTAGATGTAGATTTTTCAGTGAAATGTTTTTTGCACTCTCCCCGAAGGTAAGAAGTTTATGGTTGTTTCTTCCATCTAACAGACCTGGTGCATTTTCGCTAGGTCCAGAGATGGTGAGGTTGCTACGATTTATTACTATTTCATTGGTGAAGGGTATGTCTTGTTTTACATTTATATAATTTTGGCTATTATTGCCAATGGCCATTTGCAATTCCTCAAAGCTACTCACCTCGGCAGTTTCAGCTCCGGCCATAGCCACAGTACTAAAAACAATAGAAGCCACCAGAACAGAGCGGAAAAAAAGACTCACACACTGGCAATAAATCTTACTTTTTTCTGAAATTTTCATGTAACATTGGAATCAATAAATATGACTATAGAATGGATCAATTTTTTTTAATTGTAAAGAGTCAAAAGCTATATGTAGGCAATATACTAGCTACCTAATAATTTTTTAGGGTTAAAATATGAAGGATATCTATAAAGTTTTAGGTAACAACGTAACGATAAAAATATGTATCGCTATTTAACTTTGGAGATCATGGCAGAAACTTTTAGCGAGTGTCTTGGAGATACTTTTACGTTTCTCAGATTTAGGCAGACTGTTTGTACCCGAAAAAGTCTCGTATGCTATGGACTTGTACACGTTGGGTACAATAGTTGACTTAACAAAATTAGACCCTATGCTGAAAAGCAGATTTCATTCTCTGAAGTTAAATTTCTGTTGTATAAATGAGAAGGACGTTTGGTATACTGCTATTTTTGCTAATGATAAATGGTGGCTGTGTAAAGACTGTGGCTACTGGCAGTAAGATAGCTAATGAAATAACAAGATTACAGAGAGATGCCAATCAGGTTAGTGCGGATTTAATGATAGAAAAGCTTTTGAGAAAAGATATTGAGGCACATAGAAAAAAATTCTTGTATACGAATAATCTCAGCGATTTTGGCTATTATGATATAAATGTCATGGAGGGCAGAGTCCTTCTGTCGGGCATAGTTTTCGATAGTAAAACGAGAGATTATTTGGTGGACAAGGTGGGAGAAAATGTGAAGGTTAGGGAATTGTTGGATGAACTGGCATTGGAGAGTAGGAGAGGATTGGCTTCCATAAAGATTAGGGACTATTTTCTTGAGAAAAATATAAATATGAAAATATTTTTTAGCTCTCACATAAAATCACTAAACTATGAAGTATCGGTAATAAATGGTAGGGTCTACGTAATAGGTATTGCAGAAAATGCTGAAGAACACGAATTGTTGACCAAAATAATTAGTACAGTGAACGGTGTTAAAGAAGTTGTAAGTTATGTTATAACTATCGATAATCCAAAAAAGCTAAAAATAGAGTATATTTAATGTCTATTAATATTGGTTTTTATATGAAAGAAGTTTTTCTAAGGGTTGTGGGAGGGGCAATCGTAGGGGTTGTGACCCTGTTTTTTGTATATTGTCAAAACTTGCTGCTAGGTTTTTCATTTATTTTTGTGCTCGCCATAGCCATGGCTATGGAATGGAATACCATCACTGCGACTGCGAAAAATGGGCGAAAATGGTCGATGCTAGGTGTGATCTACATAGCTTGCAGCCTATTGCCCATAACTAGATTGAAATTTGGTGGTCTCTACGGCAATCGCCTTCTCATGTGGCTGCTTATATTGGTCTGGAGTATGGATACATTTGCCTATGTGGTTGGCCAGCTGTTGGCTATGGGCGCACATAAGATTAACTCCATAAGCCCAGGGAAATCCTATGAGGGGCTACTTGGTGGCACTTTTTTTTCCCTGATTTTTTGCTTTGCGTTTTCCCACACGTATTTGCCACAGCAGGAATTTATGCTACTGTGCCTAACGCCGATATTTTGCTGTCTGGAACAGGTGGGAGATTTTACCGAGTCGTATGTTAAGAGAACGTTCGGTTTTAAGAATAGTGGTAATGCTATTCCTGGCCATGGAGGGTTTCTAGATAGGTTTGATGGCTTTCTCTACACCGGCCTTCTGCTGCTTTGCCTTTTGTAGTGCCAAATATTGTATAGTAATGTATGAGGAACTAGTTAATCTGGAAAAGGTATGTCAGAGGTGCAAAGACTGTGATCTTTGCGAGGCGCGTACTAATGTTGTGTTTTCAGATGGTGTTCCTAACGGCAAACTTATGCTGATCGGTGAAGCACCGGGCTACTGGGAGGACAGGGAGGGAAAGCCATTTGTTGGAAAGTCTGGTCATCTGCTGGATAAAATTCTCAAATCCATTGGCATAGCCAGAGAAGAAAATATATACATATGTAATACGGTTAAGTGTAGACCGCCAGACAATAGAAATCCCTCTCTGGAAGAACAGTTAGCCTGCAAAAAATATCTCTATTCACAGATCGATATAATTAGGCCTAGAATCATACTGCTCTGTGGAGCAATAGCGGCAAAATGTATAGTTGATACGGCGCTCAGCATAACAAAAATTAGGGGCCAGTGGTTCTACGGTCCACATGGCTCTAGGATGATGCCGATTTTTCATCCGGCGTATCTACTGAGAAATAGTACAAGAGCTGAAAATGGGCCTAAGTGGCTAACGTGGAAAGATTGTCAAAAAATTAGAGAAGAATACGACAGACTTCCGCCAGATGTGTAATTTTTATGGGCCAATTGCCCTCTGGGAGAGTGTATCACCGACAAACTAGATTAGTTTGCAAAAATGGATGATTTTTAATTTTTTATGTGCTACAGTGTGATCACTAGTAAAAAATATTACATCGTATCAATGAAAAAGAATTATTTTGACCTCACTATAGGGGTGATAACTGTTGCCTTTAGCATTTTCTTCGTTTTGTTTTCAATGAAAATAACTGATAGGAGGCTTGGTCAAAAGTTCTACACTTTAAATGCTAGCTTTAGTAACATCGAGGGCGTTGGTTTGGGTACTAAAGTCAAAATTTGTGGCGTCGAAGTTGGTAAAGTCAGTGATGTAACTCTAAATGATAGGTATGACGCCACTTTGACAATGGACATTAAAAAAGATGTGAATATCCCAGCTGACAGTATTTTGAAGATTTCTACGAGTGGCATTATCGGAGGAAGATATCTAAAAATTGAACTGGGAGGGGAAACAAAAAATCTGTCTGATGGTGAAGAATTCGAATTCACTGAGCCGTCCATGGATCTTGAGGATATGATAGTGCGTTTTATGCTAAATAGGACTCCTAGTGGAAAGAAGTAGTAGTTGGAATGGAAATAATGCTAGAGCAGCTTCCAGATCCTGCGTTCTAGCAATTTTTGCTATTGGCCAGGCGAATTTTCTTGCGGAACCGCTGATAGCAAAAAATAGTGACAGCGATGGCAAAATAAATAGTGCTGTCGCTGGAACTGTAGCTGTCAGAAATCCTGAACATGAATCGGGAAGTCATAGTGGCAGTAAGCTACTTTTGAGAAATCAGCCAGCAGAAAGGTTTGTAGACAATGTGGAATTGCAGCTGCTAAACAAAGTGACGGGGAAGGTTCATCAAATCAAAGCAAAAATTGGTAAGACAGTAACCTTCGAAAGATTACAAATCATTTTGCTAAAATGTTGGAAGTCTTTTCCAGAGGAGAATCCGGAAAATAAGCTGCTGCTAAAAATATTTGAAACAAACCAGCACAGCGGGCTGAAAAAGTTAATTTTCTATGGCTGGATTCTCTCTTCGACTCCAAGTGTGTCTGGTTTGGAGCATCCACTCTATGATGTGGAATTGAAGAATTGTATGTGAATTTCATGGTAGAATAAATGATAAACACGGTATGCAACTAATAAATGGCCAAGAAATAGCTAAAAAGATTAAGTTATCCATCAGAGAAGGTGTTGAAACTTATTCTAGGAGACCGTGCCTGGCGGTTATCACCGTTGGAGATAATCCTGCCAGTGAGATATATGTAAAGAATAAAGAAAAAGCCTGCGAAGAATGCGGCTTCAGATCTCTGAGATATAATTTTAGCGCGACGGTAGAGGAAAGAGAACTATTGGAATTACTCCGAAAACTCGGCGAAGATTCTGCTGTCGATGGAATACTGGTACAGCTACCTCTAGCAGAGCAAATGGATGAAAAAAATATAATTCTCTCAATAGATCCAGATAAGGATGTTGATTGTTTTCACCCAATGAATTTTGGTAAACTATTTAGCAGTAAAGACAATTCAAGCCATGGCCTACTACCCTGCACTGCGAATGGCTGTCTTAGACTTATAAAATCAGTCTGCTCAAATTTGACGGGGAAAAATGCTTTGGTAGTTGGCAGATCAAATATCGTCGGAAAACCTACAGCTCAGCTGCTGTTAAATGAAAACTGTACGGTGACAATTGCCCACAGTAGGACTCAGAATGTAGAGGAAATGGCTAGGAATGCGGACATAGTTGTTGTCGCCATAGGTAGGCCAAAATTTCTAAAAAAATCTATGGTAAAAGAAAGTGCCATACTGATAGATGTGGGTATCAATAGACTTGCAGATGGTAGTGTGTGTGGAGATATTGATTTTCATGCTATGGAAAATATGGATGTTTTTCTAACTCCGGTGCCAAAGGGAGTTGGCCCCATGACTATTGCATGTTTAATGGAGAACACCTATAATTCTTTTGTCAGACGGGAGAACAAGTTATTATCATTAGGGGAGTAAGTATGACAAATTTGGTAGAAAAACCCTGGGGTACCTATGAGGTGCTAATTAGTTCCGAGAACTACCTAGCTAAAAGAATAGTAGTTTATCCAAATGGTAGACTATCGCTGCAGTCCCACAGCCATCGCAGTGAACATTGGGTAATCGTTGAAGGAGAGGGAGTTGTCCAGAGAGGTGAAGAGGAATTTAAACTGAAAAGGGATGAATCCGTAAATATCCCGGTAGGAGTTAGACACAGAATTTCTAATTTGACCTCTAGCAATGTTATCTTTATAGAAGTCCAGATTGGGGATCTACTCAGCGAGGACGATATAGTAAGATATGAAGACGTATATGGCAGGAAATAATGGAGACATAATTTTCAGCAGTGACAAATACATCATTAGAACCTTTGCCATTGGCAATTTTGATGAATTTTGTCTTTTAAATCAGGATCCGGAGGTGGCGCTCTACGTTAACCATAATGGGGGCAAACCTAAGACATTTCGCGAATGCATTTCTAAATACAACGATATAGTGTATTCGCAGAATAAATTTGGCTACAGCTACTGGGCTGTCTACGACACAGAGGATAATTTCATTGGACAGTGTGGTGCCATGAAATCATGGATTTCCGATTCCAACACCTTTTGCTACGCATTTAAGAAAAAATATTGGGGCAAAGGCGTAGGCTCCAAAGTATGTGGTTCAATTTTGGACTATTTGTTTGAAAATTTTCCAACCATAGATACAATTGAGACCACAGTAGTTAGCGAAAATGTGGCCTCTGTCAAAATAGTAAGAAAGTTGGGGTTTCAATACTTGCACACCGAGAAAGAATTTGGCAAAGATTTGGAATTTTTTGAGCTGAAAAGAATGGACTATGTTCAGAAGAAAATTTGATCTCATACTGAGATTTATCTACGTAGGTGCTGTCTCCTTATTGTTTGCAGCCTATTGCCTGCTTGCTCACTATGCTAAAAAATTGCCGAAACATTCTGAGTTGAAAGACTATCAACCTCCTATAACTAGCAGAGTGTACAGCAACAATGGTTTACTCTTGAAGGAGTACGCCGAGGAAAAAAGACTATTCGTGTCAATAGACGATATACCTGACCTTGTGAAGCAAGCATTTATATCTGCCGAAGATAAAAATTTCTATAAAAATAGTGGACTGGATTTGACATCCATCCTATCAGCATTTATCTACAACGTCAGTGAATACTTTAAAAATGGTAGCACCAAATTCAGAGGTGGTTCGACGATAACTCAGCAGGTTGTTAAAAATATATTGCTGTCCAATGAGAAAACTCTGGAGAGAAAAATTAAGGAAGCAATTCTGGCGGTAAGAATTACCAGGAATTTTAGTAAGAACAGGATACTGGAGCTCTATCTAAACCACATTTTTCTCGGAAATAATTCCTATGGAGTTGCTTCGGCCGCACTTACCTATTTTGATAAATCTTTGGATGAGCTAACGGTCGAAGAGGCAGCTCTGCTGGCGTCTCTACCAAAGGCACCGGGTAGGATCAATCCGACAAAAAACTATCAGAAGGCTATAGAGCGAAGAAATTGGGTTCTCGATAGAATGAGAAGTGATGGCTATATAGATGAAAAAACTCTGGAGAAGGCTAGGAACAGAGAAATAGTGCTCAGAAAACAGCCTAGAAAAGAAGACTACTTTAATTTTGGAGCTTTCGTTGAAGAGGTCAGAAAAAGTATGTTGGATAAATTTTCAGAAAAGGATCTAATGGAAAGTGGATTGGTTATTTCTACAACAATTGAGCCGGAGATGCAAAAAATTCTAGATAAATCTCTGAAGAATGGCCTTGAATCCTATGACATAAGGTATGGCTACAGAGGAGCTCTGGGTAATTTATATGTCGGCGATGAAAAAAATTTCCTGAACGATTGGCCAAAAAAGTTAAAAAATTTCAACATAGAGGGTTACTATCGGAATAATTGGAGAAGAGCCGTAGTACTAGATTTTGATAGCAAAGGACAGAAGATAGTGATAGGTATGCTGCAGCATTCCGATACCGATATCAAAAGTTTTGACGAGGTACTAACCATTGCCGATATGAAAATTAAAAAAAGCTATCTGGCTCTAGAAAATATAAAATGGGCGGTAAACCCGATAATATTAAGTGCAAATGCGAAGGGAAATGAAAATGAAGCTAAAGTTAAGTATACGGCCGAAAGTATAAGGGACGTAAATTTGAACGTTGGTGATGTTATTCTAGTGGAAAACTCTAAAAATAAAGGATATACTTTGAGACAGGTGCCACTGGCTAATGGAGGAGCCGTTGCCATTGATCCCCACAGCGGAAGGGTACTGGCTATGGTAGGCGGCTATGTAGACTCGGAAATCAATTTTAACCGTGTAACACAGGCAAAAAGACAGCCGGGTTCAGCTATAAAACCATTTGTCTATCTGGCTGCCTTTGAGGAAGGCTATAACCCATCCGATACTATAATGGACGAAGAAATAGTACTGGTGCAGGGTAGCAATTTACCAACCTATAGACCCCACAATTTTGACAGTAAATTTCATGGCCTTGTTACTCTAAGGAAGGCAATTCAAAATTCCTATAATGTATCTACAGTTAGATTAGCTAGCCAAATTGGTCTTAGGAAGGTCGTAGGCATCATAAAAAGATTTGGCATCAATAGAAAACCCAGAAAATTATATTCTGTTGCCCTAGGATCGTTAGAAACACACCTTATAGATTTGACTCTGGCATATTCCATGATTATTAATGGTGGTAAACGCATAGGTTTGTCTACCATAGAAAAAGTTCAAGATAAATACGGAAAAGTTATCTTTAGAAGAGATGATAGGCCGTGTGAAAAATGCACTGTTCGCACGGATAACATTGATGATGTGGAAGTTCCCTTTCTCGAAGACAGTAGACCAAGTATCACAGATCCAGCTAGCGCTTACCAGATAACCTATATTCTCGAAGGTACGGTGAAATATGGCACAGCATGGCGTGCTCGCAATATTAATGGCAAAATTATAGGAGGGAAAACCGGTACCAGCAACGATTTTAGAGACGCCTGGTTCATGGGCTGTACTCCGGATCTGGTAATAGGTATCTATGTGGGTTTTGACGACAATAAAACTCTGGGCAATGGTGAAACTGGGTCCAGAGTAGCTGCGCCGATATTTGTGGAGGCAATCGAAGAAATACTCAAAGACAGACAATCAGTTCCTTTCAGAATTCCTGAAGGAATTACCTTCAGAAAAATAGATGTTAACAGTGGAAGAGAACCAACTCTGGCATCGCAGAAAAATAACATAATTCTGGAGGCATTCAAGTCTGCTATAGTAGATGGTGATAGAAATGGAAAGATGAGCAGAAATATAAACAATGACCAATTGGAAGAATTTGGCATATATATGGATTACAATAGACAAGAGGAAGAAAGTGGAGAAGAAGAGGAGAACGAAGAGGAAGAGAGCGAAGAGCTAGATGAAGATAGCATTGATATGGAAAATGGTGATGATAGCTACAGTAATGAAAATGTAAAAGTTCCTGGCGAGGAAACAAAACAGCCAGAAAAAACCCTTGAAGAAATTGATATAATCAATATGAATTTCTAGAAATGGCCATAGGGCAGATTCCAGCTATGCTAGGCCGGAACCATCGCCTCTGGCCGAGACTACGGGAATGCAGGTTAGGCATTTAGTTTATAATTTCACGGAGTATTTTTGAAATACGGCAAAAAATATGATACGATCGTCATTGGCGGTGGCAATGCGGGAATAGAGGCCGCTGCAGTGGTATCACGGATGGGAAAGACGGTAGCCATTGTAACCTATAGTCGCAATAATCTTGGAGAACTGTCCTGTAATCCATCCATAGGCGGTGTTGCTAAAGGTATTATAGTTAGGGAAGTTGACGCCCTCGATGGCCTTATGGCTAGGTGTGCGGATTTTTCAGGAACCAACTTTAAAATTTTGAATGCAAGCAGAGGACCGGCGGTGCATTCTCCAAGATGTCAGGTGGATAGAAAATTATACAGAAAGGCAGTTAATAGATTTCTTGCGAAGGAAAAAAATTTAGAAATTATAGAGGGCGAGGTAATTGATCTGATTGTAGAAAATTACAGAGCTGTGGGAATTGTTCTGGCTAATGGAGAAAAAATTTTCTCCGGAAGTGTGGTTGTGACTAGTGGCACATTCCTAAATGGAGTGATCTACGTTGGCAATGATACTCAGGATGGTGGTAGGATCGGAGAAAAACCTTCAAAGGAGCTTGCAAAATTTTTTAGAAAATATGGATTCAGGGTAGGTAGACTTAAAACTGGCACTCCAGCCAGATTGGATAGGTCCACTATAGATTTTTCAAAATTACCGCTGCAGGAGGCCGATGCGACGACAGAGCCACTATCCTACATGACCGATAGCATTTCGGTGCCACAGATAGAATGTCACATAGCCCACACTAATGAAAACACCCATAAAATTATATTGAATAATTTACATCTAAGCGCCCTCTACAGTGGGAAAATTAAAGGTAGAGGGCCAAGATATTGCCCTTCTCTAGAGGATAAGATTGTAAAATTCGGAGACAGAGATAGACATCAAATTTTTCTCGAAGTTGAGGGCTTCGGCAGCAATTCGGTGTATCCAAATGGCATATCAACGTCTCTACCAAGGGATATACAGGAAAAGTTTATACACACAATCGAAGGGCTAGAAAACTGTAAAATTCTAAGATATGCCTATGCAATAGAATATGACTATGTTAATCCTATAGATCTCAGGCCAACATTAGAAACTAAAAATGTAAAAAATTTGTTCCTCGCTGGCCAGATAAATGGCACAACGGGCTATGAGGAGGCGGCCGGCCAGGGAATTGTTGCTGGCATAAACAGTGTTGGAGAAAAACCTTTTATTCTAGATAGGGAAAACAGCTATATCGGAGTAATGATCGATGATCTGACTACAGTGGGCACAGTTGAGCCCTACCGAATGTTTACATCCCGGGCAGAATTCAGACTATTCCTACGTATGGACAACGCCGACCTTAGACTGACAGAAAAAGGAATAGAATTTGGCTGTATATCTGAAAAAAGACAGGAATTATTCCAGCGGAGAAAGAAATCTATCGAAGAAGCCAGAAATTTACTTAGCAGCAGAAACATCACTAGCAGTGAACTGGAAAAGTACGGTATAGAGGTGAAAAAGGACGGAAATAGCTATACCGTATACTCTCTTCTGGGCCATTCGAATATTTCCCGTGGACAGCTAGAAAATGTATTTGACGAACTAAAAAACATTGAAGAAAAAACTAAAAAATCTCTGACTATAGAATCTATCTATACTCCCTACCTCAGAAGACAGGAGCAGGATATAAAAATGCTAGAAAAGGAGAAAAACGTTATAATACCGGACAATTTTGACTACGGTTCCGTTGGGGGCCTAACAAATGAAGTTGTGGAAAAATTGAAACTACACAGACCCTATAACATAGAAATTGCTAGCAGAATAGCCGGTATCACCCCAGCCAGCATAGTTAACATAATAATAGCTTTGAAAAAATGATATATTTAAAATAAAAGAGGATGCAATTAAATTGACAGATAGTTGTCTATAAAAATTTGTCTATAAAAATTCGCAATGGCCACTTGTAACTAAAAAAAATTATGCCATTCTTTGTCTATATTTTAACTCTCCTAGAGGAAGGAGAACTATGATTAAATCGGTGAACTTTGTTCTTCGTTGCAGTCTGATGGTGGCATTTCTATTCGGCGTAGTGGAAGGCAAAGCTATTGCCATCGAAGTAGGTGATTTTCTAGAATTGCAGAGAACTGTCAACGACAACGGTGAAAGTAATATAGATGTAAAACAGAACATAATCTTCACCGGTGAAATAGTAATAAATCGTAGCAACCTCACCATCTCTGGACCTAGCGAAAATGCACCGGGTCTGTTGGATGGAAGAAACAACCATAAACTTCTTACCTTCGGGAAGAGTGCAAAAAATATTTTGCTGAAAAATCTGCATCTAAGCAATGGTAATAACAATGATGAATTTAACGCCTCAAACGGTGGTGGGGCTATCCATCTAGGCAAAGGAGTAGTAGTCAGCCTAGAAGGTCTTACTTTTAGCAATAATCAGACTGAATTCCAAGGAGGAGCTATCTACTCCCGGGGAACCGACGGCAGCAACAGAAATAGCCTAAATTTCACGGGAAAAACCACCTTCGACGGAAACAAAACTATCGGAATCATTAACAGTAATGGTGGAGCTGTCTATGTATTCTATTCAATACTAACCTTTGGAGGACTAGCAACCTTTAGAGGCAACAATAGCGTAGGCAATGGAGGAGCTATCTATGGCGGCAATGGAACAGAACTGACCTTCGGCGGAGATATAACTTTCACAGAAAATAGTTCTAACGGCAATGGTGGAGCTATCCATTCCTGGGGAGAGAATGCCACTAACAAAAATATTTTGAAATTTGAAGAAAATGCTACCTTTATGGGAAATAGCGCCACTGGAAACGTCATTTGTCATGGTGGAGCCATCTACATCTGGTATTCATCACTAACCTTTGGAGGACTAGCAACCTTTAGAGGCAACAGTAGCGCAGGTCAGGGAGGAGCTATCTATGGCGACAATGGAACAAAACTGACCTTCGGTGGAGATGTAACTTTCACAGGAAATAGTTCTGTCCGCGATGGTGGAGCCATCTGCTCCCAGGGAACCGACGGCAGCAACAGAAATAGCCTAAATTTCACGGGAAAAACCATCTTCGACGAAAATAAAACTCTCGGAAACAAAACTATCGGGATTATTAGCAGTGGTGGAGCTATCTACGCCGAAAATTCATCACTAACCTTTGGAAAACTACTAGCAACCTTTAAAAACAACAGTAGCACGAGGGGGGGTGGAGCTATCTATGGCGGTGA
Source organism: Rickettsiales bacterium (assembly GCA_031284025.1). GTDB lineage: Bacteria > Pseudomonadota > Alphaproteobacteria > Rickettsiales > UBA1997 > CALXRO01. The sequence goes on from JAITAR010000002.1 coordinate 11,644, forward strand.
TGAAACAGAACTGATCTTCGGCGGAGAGGTAATTTTCACAGAAAATAGTTCTGACGGCAATGGTGGAGCCATCCGTTCCTATGTAGAGAATGCCACTAACAAAAATATTTTGAAATTTGAAGGAAATGCTACCTTTGTGGGAAATAGCACCAGTGAAGGAAAAAATGGTAACGGTGGAGCCATCTCCGCCAAAAATTCATCACTAACCTTTGGAGGACTAGCAACCTTTGAAAACAACAAAGCAAAATATGCTGGAGCCATCTTTGTCATAAATTCATCACTAACCTTTGAAAAGCTGGTAATTTTCGAAAAAAATAGTAGTGATCAGGGTGGAGCCATCTGCGCCCTTATAAATACATCTATAAAATTCAACAATGGTCTGCATCTCATTGAAAATACTACGGGAAACACAAACAGTGGAGCTCTGTATATGTTGGGAAAATCCAACAGTGAACTAACCACCATTACTATAGTACAGAAAAATCCACTGGTGCCAACGGAATTCAGAGGAAACACATCAGAAGATGGTGGACATAATGCTGTTTACATGACAAAGCACTCCCAACTGAAT
>JAITAR010000026.1 GCA_031284025.1 Rickettsiales bacterium
AACATTGGCAATTGTTCCCTCCACTAACTTTAGCAGAGCCTGCTGTACACCCTCTCCGGAAACATCTCTAGTTATAGATGGATTTTCACTTTTTCTAGAAATTTTATCTATCTCATCTATATACACTATGCCATGCTCAGCCTTGTGTATGTTGTAGTTTGCGGCCTGAATTAGTCTCAGCAAAATATTCTCAACATCTTCGCCCACATAGCCCGCCTCCGTAAGGGTAGTGGCATCGGCTATGGCAAATGGTACATCCAAAATCCTAGCCAGAGTCTGTGCAAGAAGTGTTTTACCGCAACCAGTGCTTCCGATCATCAGTATATTTGACTTTGTCAACTCGGTGTCATCCTTATTTTCTAGAATTTTTTCAGAATTAGTTATTCTCTTATAGTGATTATATACAGCCACCGACAAAGTCTTCTTAGCATGTAGCTGCCCCACCACGTAGTCACTTAGCATCCCCACAATGTCCTTTGGCTTTAGACCGAATTTCAAAAAATTAAAGTCAGATTTACTCTCCTCATTCTGTATAACCTCAAAACATAGTGACACACACGAATCACAGATGCACACCCCCGGGCCCGTTATCAATCTTCTAACCTCCCTCTGGGATTTCCCACAAAATGAGCAAATTAGAGCCTTCTCCTTACTATTCTCCGACATCTTATCAAAACAACCATAATCATAATATATAACAACGTAGTTTTTTATCAAGTCCTATGAACAGATGGAATTGCCCATTATTTCTTGACAAGCTGACCACATCCCTGCGTATGCCACTTGGTATGACATCAGTTAACCTGACGGCATACTTTCCTCAGGAGTTGCTGTATTTTAATTAGAAATTTTCTACAAACCAGGCCTTACTCAACATTTCCATCGACATCCGGATTAAACGCAATAGCTTTACTTCTTTGTCTATCGAGAGCAGTCCATATTTTGGATTTTTGCTCACATTAGGCAGTACCTATGGATATTGCCCTCCATCTAGCAAATAATTCTTTACAATTAGACAAAATTAAACTATCATATGACCACATTTCATATGTTCATATTGTTATATGAAAATTTTAAAAAGAAAGAAGATTGGTGATCAATTGGTATGGTACATCCTTTGCTCCAGTCTACTATTGGTAGTTATTTTCAGTGCTGTGACAATGGCCGAAGCCGAAACTGTTGAAGTGAATGATTTTGCCGGATTGAAAACAGCCATTGAAAATAAAAAAACAAAAGTAGTCATAAAAAAAGACATAGATTTCACCGACAACAATGGATTAACAGTCAACTACAACGACATAGATATTTCTGGAGCGAACAAAGATGCACCGGGTATGCTAAATGGGAAAAGTATATATAAACTTCTCAGGTTTGAAGGAGATGCAAAGAATATTTTACTGAAAGATCTGCATTTGAATAATGGCTACAATGGCGATGATTTTAACACTAATATTAACTCCGGTGGTGGGGCTATCTATATGGGCGAAGGAATAACGGCCAACCTGGAAAATATTACTATCGACAACAGCCGAGCTGTGTGCAAAGGAGGAGCTATTTTCTCCCAGGGAATGGAAACTTACAATAGTAAAAACAATGTTTTAATATTTCATGGGAGAGCCACCTTCAACAACAATGAAAGCACTACAAATTCTGGTGGAGCCATTAATGCTGGTAATTCGGATCTAATTTTCAAAGATGAGACGAAATTTGAAGGTAATAAATCTATAATATATAATGGTGGTGCCATTGCGTTATATTCAACACGCAGCAATAAAAAAAGTTCTAGTCTGACGTTTGAAAAAATAGTTATATTTTCTGCCAATGAAAGCAAAAAAGATGGTGGCGCCATATATTCTTGGGGAGGAGATTATATAAATAAAAATACACTAGTATTTCTGGAAAAAGCTATTTTCAAAAAAAACAGAACTACTGAAACCTTTGGCAAAGGTGGAGCCATCTCTGTCGTAAATTCATCACTAACCTTTGGAGGACTAGTAACCTTTAGAGGCAACAGTAGCGCAGGCTCTGGAGGAGCTATCTATGGCGCCGATGGAACAAAACTGACCTTCGGCGGAGATGTGATTTTCAGAGAAAATAGTTCCGTCGGTGATGGTGGAGCCGTTTATTTTTTGGGAGGAAGTATCGACAGCAAAAATACTATAAAATTCAGAGAAAATGTCATCTTTGAAGGAAACAAGACCAAAAAATCTGGTGGAGCTATCTTCATTAAATATTCGTCACTGATATTTGAAAAATTGGCAATTTTCGAAAATAATAGCAGTGCAAGCGTTGGTGGCGCTATTCTTGCCTCTGACGGCTCATCTATAGAGTTCAGAGATGGTCTTCGTCTTATCTATAACGTTACAGAATGCGGAGAAAATGGAGCTCTGCAAATATGGGGAGACTCCGACGGTGCACCAGCCATAATCACCATAGTGCAAAGAAATCCAGCCCTGCCGACGGAATTCAGAGGAAATAAATCGGGAGGAGGCGAGGGAAAAAATGCTATCTACATGTGGCAATATTCACAGCTGAATTTCATTGTGGAGAAAGACAGCGCTATTAATATCTTTGATAT
>JAITAR010000052.1 GCA_031284025.1 Rickettsiales bacterium
ACTACGATTTATACCGTCCAGTTTATTAACTGTCTTTTGGTGTTTCTGCTGTGTTGCGAAAAATGATAGATTTAAAACCTATTGCCATTGGTCTGGTTACAGGTTTTGCACTAGTAACATGTGTCTGTGTGTGGAATGGAGTGGGAGAGGCGGAAGCGAAAGAAAAGTGGGGGGAAAGGGAAATACGTAGAGTTGGTGACTATCTGATGGTGGCCAGTCCATCGCTAGCTCTAGGCAAAACAATCTATGAAAATGACAATGAAGGTTTGCCCTACTATCTCTATAATTTTCTTATGGTAAATTTGGGAACTGTTCTACTGCAATCGGTGGTTCGTGAAAAAAGGCCAACGGGCGATTCTAACAGATCTTTTCCATCGGGACACGCGTCTTCTGCCTTTTCGGGAGCTACCTACGTTCACTTTAGATATTCGGCCTGGGAGGCAAGATGGCTGTATATAATGGCTTCATTTGTCGCTTTTTCAAGAGTATATGCTGAATGTCACTATTTTCACGATGTTTTGGCTTCGGCTGGTCTGAGTCTAATTTCAAGCTATTTTATAGTTAAAAACAAGAACAGTGGTATCAAAACCTATGAGATAGGCTATAATCCTGGAAGAGGGGAATTGTTCTTGGCCTTCAACTGGATATTTTAGCGTGGTGCTAAACTGTTGAAGACTTTAGGCTTTTTCTATTTCGTCAGACTTTTTTCTATTTCTGAAATAGATTTCAGATATAAATCTCTTTCCCTTGTCTCCTCTTTTAAGCTGGACAACTATATCGACAACATTTTTTATGTAGGAGATTATGTCGTCCGGAGGCATACCCAGTCCAGCCTGCATAACCATAAGTTTTAGCTGCTGAAGTGCCATGTCAGGTGTATCGGCATGTAGGGTGGATATGGAACCAGGGTGGCCAGTATTTATTGCTCTCAAAAATGAAAAAGCTTCCGATCCCCTGAGCTCACCAACTATTATTCTATCGGGTCTTAGACGTAGACAGGCTTCTATCAGACTCTGGGTAGAAACATTTGCTCTGCCCTGCCCTCCCTTGGATGAGAGAAGATGTACTTTGTTGGGGTGGTTCTCCAGATCTATTTCTCTGGCATCTTCAACACTTATGAGACGCTCTACTCTGGGGATTGCTCTAAGACAGGCATTAGTAAATGTAGTTTTACCAGTTGACGTACCACCGCTTATGATGATATTTTTCTTATGTAATATAGCAAAATACAAAAAGTCTTTTATTCTGTTGGCGTCCAACAGCTTTGTAAGTATTACATCATTCTCGTCGACGACAGCACTGGTAGCAGTGCTAGTGAATGCTCCCATCTTATCATAGTCTTCTAGTGTCCAGGCAAAACCGGATTTTTTTCTGATGGACATTATGACTGTGTGATTCTCGCAGGCTGGGGGAAAAATAATCTGAATTCTATAGCCAGCTGGCAGTGTAGCTGAAAGCAGAGGGGTTTCCTCGCTAACTTTCTGGTCTGTAGATTCTGCAATTAGCCTAGCTAGTGATTTAAGGTGCCTACTGTCATAGCCAGGTAGGTTGACTCGAAACATGTCACCTTTCCTCTCAACCCACGCCTCGTTCGGCTCATTTATTGAAATTTCATTTACACCATCCTTATTAAGGAGAACGGTTATGGGTTTTAGATATACTTCCAGTGCCTCAAAACTTCTCATGACGTCTACCTCTTCTGGCTATAGATGGGTAAACTTAGATCTTGATTAACCACAATATTTATTCTTGTTCCCTGGGCTATCCTTATAGTCGGAGTCTCTATTTTAAGCCCGTCTACAATGGTTTGCATTTCATCCGTGATATTTTTTGCGGCATTTATGATGACCTGATCCGATGCCTTTCCAGTCGTCGTAGTTCCTCCTACAGCATTAGTTGTGGTGGTAGTGCCTACGCTGCCGGTAACTTTTTCCATAAGAACGGCATTAGCTATTGAAATCATACTTGACAGAAAAACATTTTTCATTGTCTGCACATACTTATTGTCCAATTCTCCATCTACACCGCCACGCCCTAGAGTGTCGGCGGAGTTGGCAGCTATATTTATGCTGAGGCCATCGGTTCTTATGATTCTATTCCATATTATTTCCAGTCTTGACAAATTATTGTTTGCCATTGTCTGGAAACTGCCAATAACCTTTGAACCCTTAGGAATCACTATATTTTTACCGGACTCCGAATAGACATCTCTGGAAATTATAGCTCTGACCGGAGTTTTTATATCCGTGTTTATCGCCGTCTCTAGAATGGCGTTGATTATTTTACCCTGTAGCACTGTTCTCGATAGGTCAGAATTTTTTGTAGTGATAACCTCCAGCTTCGTCTCTCTTATAGACGTTAGGCTATCTTTGTCAGTTATGATAATGCTATCCTGTTCGCTATCGGCACTTCTCCCGCCCCCACCACCTTGCATTTTAAACATGGGAGAACCTTTACGCTCCTCCATGATTCTACGCCTCTGCGCTATCTGTAATTCACGATCTTCCTGTTTTTTCTGCTCCGCCAGCTTTTCTGCCTCTTCCATTTCAATCAGAAGCTGAGCATTGTTTGAGTTTACTCCGGCTGGCAAATTGGGTGGCGATACTCCTGGTGGGGTAACTAGCGGTAGTGTTGAAGTTACCGCTGTAGTCCCAGCTGCGACCACCGGCGCTGGCGTAGTGGCAACTCTAGTGGCGGTGGCTGGAGAATCAGGCGAAGTTGTAGCTTTGCTGTTACTGTCAGTCAGTCCACCGATAGAGGAAAACAGAGAAACTTTAGGTTTTTTGCTATTTTCCTCTTCCGCACGCTTTTTATCTTCCAACTCTCTCGCTAGTCTTTCACTTTCATTTTTTATCCTTTTCATTTCATTCTCGAAATTCTTAAGTTTACTATTTATCATTTCGTCAACTTCCTTTTTGGTGAAAACGCCCTCACCACCGGACTTCTTGGCGTCTTTGAGCTCCTGCTCTATATTCTTAACTATACCCTCCGGCAACTGAGGAAGTTCCGGCAGATCTAGAATATTACTACCACCACCGTCAGCAATATAAATATCACCTCTGTAGCCAACATCGGCCAAGTTATCTATGTTATCTATGACAGCTGAGCTATTTACTTTAGGATTTTCAGAATTGTCCTTAACTATAGCCCTTTCGTCTATTATGTCGTCTTTCTTTCCCCCTGAAGAAAAGAAGAGCATATATATAGCCAAACTAGCCACTATGGAGACGGCGATGGTTATATATTTGACATTGCCGCCACTCTTATTTTCACTAATACTAGAATTTCCCGTATCTTCAACATTCACTACTGGATCATTCTCTACAACTACTGGATCTTTCTGACTATTATTTTTGTCTGTCATGGTTTTTAGATAATTTTTGAACCACTAAAGGTACTAAGAATTCTGTTAGCCAACTCATCTTCCGATGATTCTACA
>JAITAR010000066.1 GCA_031284025.1 Rickettsiales bacterium
CCGGGATCGTCGATATCTGGAGGAAAAGATCACAACCAAGTTTTGGCAGAACCAAATCCGGGATATCTAAAACCCAAGTGGAAACATATTCCAGCCAATGTCAGAAGGAGGAAAAAAAATGAAAGAAAGAAAAATGGTGAAAATTAGATTTTGAAAAAGGAAAATTAAACTAATTTTTTCCCAACGTTCCTCGGCTGCTCGGCTATGAAGACTTTGGTGTCCACGGGCGGATTCGAACCGCCGACCTACAACTTAGGAGGTTGTCGCTCTATCCTGCTGAGCTACGGGGACCGATATCATAGAACCGTGGGGACTCTACTCTAGAAAAACCACGGTGTTCCCAGGATATTCTAAAGAGTTTTGAAATCAAGGCAAATGGTATCTCACTATGTGGTACTGCTTCAAAATTTAGCTAGCCATTGACAAAATAATAGACCAGTGTACCATCACTACATTCTAGAAGTTTTTACGGTAGGCAATGAGGGTAGCTGCTTCAATAAAGAGATGCAAAAATAGAGACAAAGATTGTAGAGTCGTGAGGAGAAAAAAAACTAGAAAGGATGGCTCACAGAAGACTGTGTTATTTGTGGTCAACAGAAAAAATCCAAGATTTAAGGTATCTCAGGGATAATCAAGGGGTTTCAGATTTAGTGCTTTTGATTTTTCTGGGTATAGTTACAATTTGGCTAGAGCGGAAGTCAGGGATTAAAATTTAGGACGTTCGGTAAACGCAGAAGCAATAAGGAGATTGGTCATTAGTCGTTGATTTTTACAAAATTTTTCATATTTTTCGTCCTATTCCCAGGAAATTTTTTGATTACTTTTTTGTGGGAGTCCCGTGTGTAAAACTGAAAATTTCGCCGTCGATATTAGGAAATGTGTACTGAATTACTTTTGTAGGCAGGGTATTGCAAAATTAATTGTATGACTATACAATGCTCCCATTCGAACCCCATCGTGCTGACTGGGAGGAATTTTAGAAATTTCGGTTAACTTATTAAGTATTCGTAACAGAGAAGCTGATGCCTACGATTAATCAACTAATTAGGAAAAGTAGAAAGCCTAAGTTCGTAAAAAATAAGGCTCCTGCCCTTGAGCATTGTCCCCAGGTGAGGGGTGTCTGTCTGAAGGTCTATACAACCACTCCAAAGAAGCCTAACTCTGCCCTTAGAAAGGTGGCAAGGGTTAGACTGTCGAATCACAGAGAGGTTATAACCTACATTCCCGGAGAAGGTCACAATTTGCAGGAACATAGTGTTGTTATGATCAGAGGGGGTAGAGTTAAGGATTTGCCTGGTGTTAGATATCATATCATTAGAGGTTCTCTTGATACCCAGGGAGTTAAAAATAGAAAGCAGGGACGATCGAAATATGGAGTTAAAAAACCTAAATAGTAATGTGGCAAATTTTGAAAAATCAATGGTGGAGAAGGGTGGCCTATGAGACGAAGAGCAACAGTTAGGCGAGTAGTTACGCCGGATGCGAAATACGGCAGTATGCTCGTGGCTAAGTTCATAAACTATATCATGCTCGAGGGTAAAAAGTCTATAGCTGAAAGGGCGGTATATGAAGCTTTAGCAGAATCAGAGAATAAATTGAAGAGAAATTGTATCGAGTTGTTTACAGAGCTAGTTGATAAGATTACTCCTAGAGTTGAGGTTAGATCTAGGAGAGTTGGAGGGGCAACTTACCAGGTGCCAGTGGAAGTCGGCGACGTGAGGGGTATAGCTCTCGCTCTAAAGTGGTTGACCTACGCCGTAAGGAAGCAGTCAGGTAAGACTCTTAGCGAAAAAATCGTGAAAAGTTTGATAGAAATTCAGAATGGCACTGGTTGGGCCTTCAAAAAGAAAGAGGAGGTGTTCCGAATGGCCGAAGCTAATAAGGCATTTGCCTCCTACAGCTGGTAGGCTTTTTCTATAGGTTTTATCGGCATCACAGTGGAAAAAATGCAGAAAATTAGTTTCTTGCAGAGAGATATTATTTATTATTATAAGAGTTTTAAACTATGTCTAGAGAATATCCCATAGATAAGTACAGAAATATTGGTATAATGGCCCATATAGACGCTGGCAAGACGACCACTACGGAGAGAATCCTTTTTTACACGGGAAAAACCCATAAAATCGGCGAGGTGCATGAGGGCGCTGCCACTATGGATTGGATGGTTCAGGAGCAGGAGAGGGGAATTACTATAACATCCGCTGCCACCACATGCTTTTGGAGGAAGCACCGTGTCAATATTATAGATACGCCAGGACATGTAGATTTCACTATCGAGGTGGAACGATCGCTAAAGGTTTTGGATGGGGCGGTAGCCGTGTTCGATAGCGTGGCTGGAGTGGAACCACAGTCTGAGACTGTTTGGAGACAAGCCACAAAATACAACGTTCCAAGAATATGTTTTTGTAACAAAATGGACCGAGTCGGTGCAAATTTCTATAGAACCGTTGATATGATAGATAGTAGACTCAAGGCACGGCCATTGGTGCTGCAGCTGCCTGTAGGTTCCGGAGAGACCTATGGAGGGGTGGTTGATATAATTAGTATGAAATGGTTCTGTTGGGAGGACGAGACTGAGGGTGCCCCCTACATTGAAAAGGAAATTCCCGATGATCTGCTAGAGAAGGCAAAGGAATACAGAGAGAAACTGCTAGAGATGGTCGTTGAGTGTGATGACGCACTGATGGAAAAATATTTTGCCGGAGAAGAGATATCCAATGATGAAATAATGAGATGCATAAGAATTGGTACTATTAAAAACGAATTTGTTCCCGTTCTAAATGGAGCATCATTCAAGAATAAGGGCATACAGCCACTGTTGGACGCCATCGTCGACTACCTGCCTAGCCCAGAGGATATAAAGGGAATTCACGGAACTAGAGATGGCAAAGAAATATTTCTAGACTATACAAACAGTGCCTTTATAGGATTGGCATTTAAAATTGCTAATGATCCGTTTGTCGGCTACATCACCTTTGTGAGGATCTATTCGGGCACTATCAGTTCTGGCACAATTGTTGAAAATACCGTAAAGGACAAGAGCGAAAGAATTGGCCGAATTCTTCTAATGCATGCAAATCATCGGGAAGACATAAAGGAGGCCTATGCCGGCGATATAGTGGCCTTTGCCGGTCTAAAGTATACCACCACCGGAGAAACCTTGGCTGAGAAGGGCTGCGGAATAGTTCTAGAGAGAATGGATTTTCCCGATCCAGTTATAGAGGTCTCCGTTGAACCAAAAACTCAGGCCGATCAGGAAAAGATGGGGATTGCTCTATCTAGGCTAGTGGCCGAAGATCCTTCCCTTAGAGTCGAGTCTGACCAGGAGAGCGGCCAGACGATACTAAAAGGTATGGGAGAGCTGCATCTGGAGATTATCATTGATAGACTTCGAAGAGAGTTTAATGTGGATGCCAACATAGGGCAGCCCCAGGTTGCCTACAGAGAGACCATAACTAGGACCATTGAAGTAGAGTATCTACATAAAAAACAAACTGGAGGTTCCGGTCAATTTGCAAAGATAAATGTTAGATTCGAACCTAAGCCAAAGACAGAGGAAGATAAATCCGATTTCGAATTTAAGAGTGAGGTGGTCGGCGGTAGAGTTCCAAAAGAATTTATTCCTGGCGTTGAAAAGGGGTTCCAGATAGCGAAAAATACGGGCGTTATAGCTGGCTATCCTGTCGTGGATTTTAGAGCTGTACTGTACGATGGCGCCTACCATGAAGTTGACTCGTCCGTTCTTGCCTTCGAAATAGCAGCCAAGGCCTGTTTCAGAGAGGAAATCAGCAAAGCTCATCCAGTTTTGCTGGAACCTATGATGGCCGTTGAGGTTGTTACTCCAGAGGAGTACATGGGCGACATAATAGGTGACATTAATTCTAGAAGAGGACAAATTAAAAACCTCACCGACAGAAGTGGCATTAAGGTCATTGAGGCAATAGTTCCTCTGTCAGCCATGTTTGGCTACGTTAATTCTCTGAGGTCGATGTCCCAGGGCAGGGCACAGTTTACAATGATCTTCGAAAGATACGACCAGGTGCCAACGAATATAGCCGATGAAATAAAAGTGAAGAGTGGTAAAGGTAACTAGGGGGATTCCCGAAGGCTAGTCAGATAACTAGCAGTCTATGCTGTCGGATATGCCGCTTTTTTGCATATTCCACATCCTCCTAAAGAGTCCATTCTCGTTGGCCAGTAGTTTATCTTTAGGCCCATCTTCAACGATTTTTCCTCTGTCAAAGACAACTATTCTATCCACGTAGTTCAAAGTTGATAGCCTGTGGGCTATAACAATTACCGTTTTATCGATCATAAGTTTTCCTATGGTATCCTGAATTTCTTTTTCAGTCAGGCTGTCGAGTGAAGAAGTCGCCTCATCCATTATTAAAATTTTACTATTTTTCAGTACAACCATAGCGATTACTATCCTCTGGCGCTGCCCACCACTCAACTTGAGTCCCCTTTCTCCGACCATGCTATTAAAACCTCTATCCAATCTTGCTATAAATTCATAGCAATTAGATTTAACACTGGCCTCTACTATTTCTTCGTGGGTCGCATTAGTTTTTCCGTAGGCTATGTTCTCCTCTATAGTTCTATGAAACAAAATTGGCTCCTGTGGTATGTAGGATATATTTTTTCTCAGACTATCCTGGCTCACATCCGTTTTTATGTCATAGCCATCTACATAGATATTGCCGCCACTTAGGTCGTAGATGCGCATAAGTAGTGATATCAAACTGCTTTTACCAGCTCCACTATAGCCAACCACACCAACCTTCTGGTTCGCTTCAATGGTAAGATTAAGATTTTCGAAGACATAGGGTTTATCTTCGGCATATTTGAAATACACATTCCTAAACTCAATTTTTCCTTTTTCGAAAGAAACACTTTTGGCGTTTTCGCTATCTACTATATCACAGCTGACCAAAAGGGTTTTTACGGCCTGGTTCATTTCTCCAAACAGCTCAACATTTTCTGTGAACCTCTGCATTGCCCATCTTAGCCACCAAAAAATAGAAGTGGTAGTCTGTATTACGAAGACCAGATCTCCCATGCCGATAATTTTTTTTGTGTACAGCGAAAAACCTATCAAAGATATCGAGGCAACCAGAATACTCATAGCAGTGAAATTGAACAGATCGTTTATCATCTTCACACACTGCTGCTCAGATCTTGCTCTCAATATGACTATAGTTTGTCTCCTTATATTGTTTTTTTCTAATTTCTCCTTCGAAAAACTCTTTACATTGAGTATATTCGCAAAACAATCTATTATCTTACCTGAACAGGTACTTTCCGCAGCTGCCGTGATTTCTGACCTCTTTTCCAGCTTTCTCGAAAGAAAGTAAAAAATAAAAAGATACAAGACAGTGAAAAGCACCAGAATCAAGCCAAGGTAGACATTTTTAGTAAAAAATATTACAACCAAAGCAAAAAGTGTCAAAAGATTGGAAAACAAATCAAAGGAATTTTCTATGAAGTAGGTAATATTGCCAACAATGTCATTAATCTTACTGTTCAGCGTCCCGGAGAAATTTTCATTAAAAAAACTATTTGACTGCTTTAGCAGATCACAAAATAGAAAACTCCTAATTTTTTCTTTCAGCTCACACAGAAGAGAAAAAATAATTTTTCTTCTAAAGGCACTGGCCAGAAACGAAATCGAAACCATAGTAGGATAGGCAGCCAAAAACACTACAATGGTCCGCCGGCCTATTCCACTTTCTCCAGCTCTATCCAAAATTATCTTTAGAAGATAATTACCGCCAATGAACTCTATAAAATCTGAAAGTACAGTAAAGACAAAAAAAGATACCAGAATAGTCCAAATGTATTCTCTGAGAAATCTCGAAAGGAAAGCAAAACAACTCTCCTTCTGTGTATAGGTAGGCATAGACAACTCCAAATCAAAAACCAAAAACCACCGCCGGATATTTGTAATGGCAGAAAACCCAAGATAGACTAGTCAAAACTTCTAGAGCCGTCTTATAATCATCTGGATGCCTAGATTTACCGGATAAAATTACTCAAGTTAGATTAACCTAGCCGAATTATAAATCAGCTATTTTATTATACAACACTGCCAGTTCAAATGTACAAGTTCATAGCACATGAGACTTTTTGAAATAAACTTACTTCCCTCACCAATTGTTATATAATACTTAAAAACTACACTTCATTGTAGCACCAACAGAAAATGATCTATAGCCACTAGCACCCCTATAGCTGCCACCCAAAGAAACTGACACATTTTTATTTAACTGATAGCTCAGACCCAGAGCCACAGAGCCAGACAGTTTGCCCACCTCCGCTGCTCTACTTTTCAATTTGCCAGAGCTGGAGTATTCTCTAAAGCTGGCAGAGATCTCTGGATTGGA
>JAITAR010000084.1 GCA_031284025.1 Rickettsiales bacterium
CACCTTGCAACTACTTAGTTTCCCATTCATAGGCCTCCTGTTACTTTTTTAAAAGAAATTACTAGAATCGACTAATAGACTAATAGTGAAAAATAATTATTCAATAGATAACCGTCAAAAATTGACACCACTCCATATTTTTAGATATCAACAGCGAGATTTCCAGTTCTGTGCATTGGGGCAATCCTCTGATTTGTACGCATCGGATATATATATGAAACTTTTTAAAATATAGTTTACTCATTATAGTCCTGGAGGTTAGTTAACATTAGTTAAATTTTTTATGAAATTTTCCTGAATTTTAACCGTATTTTTCACAGACAAAAAACTTGCAAATTAGAAGAATATTCCTAGGGTGAAGGGGTATTCCCTCATAATAGGGGGACTGTACCATAAGGTGTTTTAGTATCAATAATAGGTGGGGTTTGTTATGAAGGTAACAGTAAAAAAAGGAGAGCACAGATTGATGGGCATTATTTGCTCCATTTTTCTTCCAATGATTTTTTCTACCACTGCTATGGCTAGCGGCGCGGGCACGCAGCCAAAAACGGCTACGAAAGTGAATATTGTCAGCAAAGTTAAAGTGAAACAAGTTTCTACCGTAGCCAAAACTAAGGCGACAACTTCAATTATTTCTCCAACGGCTAGATCAAAAGGGATAAGCACTGCAAAATATAGCTCTGTGCGGTCAAGAGTAAATATTACTGCCAAAAATAACATGCCTGCCGCTATGGCCGTATCCGATTACTATGAATTGTCCTCTGCCATTGGGAGTAAAGCTGAAATAATAGATGTAAAGGTGGCTACTATAGATTTTCTACGGGAAATAGCGGTGAGACGTGACAACATAACTATAAATGGTCTAGAAAAAGACGGAAGTAGGCTGGATATGAAAGGCAGAGGTAGTTTTTTTGGATTTAGTTCGGGACTGGATGAGATTCAGCTGAAAAATTTAGAATTTGTTAATGGTAAAAATAAAGATGAAATCAAAAGGGTATTGACAAAAGACTTGGCACCGGACGACAACTATATACAAATAGTAACAGACAACGGTGGCGGTGCTCTTAGACTCAGAAATAGCCTGAAAATCGCATTTGTAAATAGCAGTTTTATCAACAATGTCGCCGTTAATGGCCATGGTGGTGCGATTTTTACTGAAGAACGCCTAAGTTTAATTTTTGATGGTAATACGGTCTTTAAAGATAATAGTTGTTTTGACCAGGGAGGTGCTCTCTATTTAGATTGTCCAGCAATCTTCAGAGGAACAACTTTATTTGAAGGTAATAATAACATTGAAGGTGATAGTACCAGAGAAGCTACCAGCAAGCGTCACTACCATGGCAGTGATGGTTACACCGATGATTGTGGTGCCGGTGGAGCAATTATGTCAAGATCGAACTTGACTTTTGAGGAAGAAGCGATTTTTAGGAACAACAGTTCCTATGGCAGTGGCGGTGCCATCTGTGCGTCGCGGGAACCGCTGATTTTTATAAAAACAGCCATGTTTGATGGTAACAAAATTGTCGGAAACAAGGAAAGTAATTGCTATGGTGGCGGACTAAACTTAAGTTATAGCCATGCAATTTTTGAAGATCGTGCGATTTTCATAAATAACACTTCTCCTCGAATTGGTGGTGCCATTAGCGCAGAAGAAGGTTATTTGATCTTTAATGGACCGACCGAATTTAAAAATAACAAAAGTGGCTGTGGTGGCGCTATTTATACTAGCGGTAAAGACGAGTACTCGAAAATAGGATTAACAGTTTTTAGAAAAAATACAATTTTTGCAAATAACATTGCTAGTGAAAAAGGTGGTGCCATCTTTTCGGCATCGAAGATATTTGGCTTGTCCTTCGAGGGGGAAGAGGTAATCTTTAAGGATAACATTGCCAAAAATGGCGGTGGTGCCATGTATATTGATTGGGTCTATAGATCTGAAAAGGAAAATCCTAGACGTTTTAATTTCGGAGGAAAAACTGTTTTTGAAGGTAATAAGACTGACAAAGATGGTGGTGCTATTCGTGTTAGAAGTTCAAATTTAATAGCTTTTGGAAAGGAAACAATTTTTGTGGGTAATGCTGCCGCCACTGGTGGCGCCGTTTATATGGATAGTGAATCAACTTTGACGTGCGATGGACCGGTAATACTGGAAAAAAACTATGCTTACAGCGCCAGTGCAATTTTTGTAAAAGGAGCAAAGATAAAGTTTAATTCTGGTTTAAAAGTAATAGGTAATACTGTAGAATCTGAAATTTTGGAAGAAACCACAGTGCCCGATGGTGCTATTTATATGATAGGAGAGAAGGATACCTATAAACATCAAACTAAGGAAACTGAAATTGAAATAATACAAAATAGTCGAACAGATCCGACGATATTTGAGGGAAATATATCAAATGGGAGACCTATTGCTATCTATATGAAACAGGATTCAATTCTAAAATTTACTATAGATGATGGCAATGTTGATCTCTGCAACGGTATAGAGGGCTGTGAAACTGAAAACAGTAATACTGTAAATATAAACAGCAGCGTAGAGGGATGGCTTAACTTTAAAAAAGGTGGTTTCTTGAATAACGTGAATCTTATTAGCGAAGGAAATCTTAATTTATTTGATTCAGAGACCATTGAACTAAAGTTGATGGATTTTAAAATTAATTCCGGAAAAATTAGGTTTGGAATATTCCCAGAAAATAACAAATGTAGCAGAATCACAGGAAATAGTATCACTGTGAAGCAGGGGACTATACTTAATCCGGGAGCTACTTTGGAAATAGTCGCAGCTCCGGGAACTTATATAAAGGGGAACAGTTATGATATTCTGGTTTCGGAAAAGGACGCCATTGGCAAAGCGAGAGTTAATGTAAAAATGCCAAAGAATCTCAAGGCTAAAATGGAATTTATAGATAGATTCTGTCGTATCTGCATTGAAGAAGAAAGTACAATAGAAGCTGATTTGGATGAGTAGAAAAAATAGATAGTAGCGACGTGAACTATAGACGGGGAGGGTCCGGCTAGTGTTAGGGGCCGGGTTCTGCTCCTTCTAAAGGGGAGGTAAAATATACCCCTCCGTTCTACAAATTTTTTATATGTTTGACGATGGGGCGCTTAACACAGATTTTTGCGCAGCGGTATTGATTTTTCAAATTATCCTAATAGCTTTCTAGAGAGTTGTTCAGTATATTCATTACAATTAGGTGAACGAGAAAAACACTTTTCTACTGCAACATCTTCTGATGTATTTCCTCCATGGTTTTCTTTTTCTTAAGCATTATCTAGTTCTTATTTTGGACAGCGAATTGGGTTCACTTCGTGCTGGACTAATAGCGTCTACCTTTAGCGTGGTATCTATGGCTATAGAAATACCAACGGGGGCCATATCCGATTACTTTGGTTCCAAAAAAACGCTGGTGGGGGGTTTACTATTCTATCTGCTGGGCTATGTGATAATTTTATTCAAGAAAAATTTCTTCACCTTCTGTCTATTCCACGGCTTTGCCGGAATCTATGAGACTATGTTCACCGGTGCTAAAGAGTCTCTGGTGTACAACAATATAAAATATCTCGACCTAATGGATGATTTTGTTCTGCATAAGAATAGATCAAAGACTTTTCAGTACATAGCTCTGATGTTATCATCTTTCACGGCGGGAAAGCTAGTTATAAAAAAATATAACGCTAACTATCTAATAATGATAGACATAGTAATACTAATCGCATACATTATGTTGGTTCATTCTATGAATGAGCATAGCAACAAGAATCTGCGGAAACTTAATACAGGCTATATGAAATCGATCGGAAATGGTCTGAAGTATATGTTCATACATAGATCTCTAAGAAAAATGATAATCTTCAGGGCTGTATGGATCTCAATTTTTCGATTGCTTTTGAGTTATTCATCTCTATTTTACAGAGAAATTTTTAGAAACCTAAAATTAGTTGGCTACATAGCCTCCTCTGAAATATTGATATCGGCTCTGCTGCAGTACTTGATAGTAAAATACTTTGCAAAGAAAAAAAACATATACTATGATGCGCTGCTATTTGTGATTGGCAGTCTAGCCGCTCTCATGTCCTCCATCATTTATCGAGGTTGGATTTCCTATCCGCTGATAGTAGTCTATTTTTCCTGTATTAAAGCCTCTGAGCTAATCTTTTTTTCAAGAATGCAAAAATTAATACCATCAAAGTCACGGGCTGTTATAGTTTCAGCATCTAATTTTCTTAATTCCATGCTCAGGTTAATAATTTCATTGTCGCTAAGTTTTATTTCAAGCAAATACTCCTATAAAATGGCTTTTTGCTTGATATTTGCTTTTTTCAATCTGAACTCCCTGATATTCTTTCTGTATTTGCTCGCCGATAGGCATATTTACAAAATGGAAAGTAGAATCAGGGCCATTCACAGCTGTTGAATTGTGTAACGGGCAGAACAGATACCCCCGCTGCGAACTAATTTCAGAATTTATACTATGGAGTCAGGTATTATTAATGGAGTCAGGCATTATGAAATTTATTTCTTTTCCAAACCTTCTCCCAGAACAAAGAGAACATAGTCCTTGATCTCTACGGAAGTATTATTTTCCTTTGAAAAATTCCTCACCAAATCGGAAATTTTCAGGCTGTTATCCATCACAAAAACTTGATTCATTAGACAATTTTCTTCGTAGAATTTTTTAGTCATAGCCACTGTCATTTTTTCAATAATGTTTTGTGGTTTACCAGAATTCGCAGATCGTTCTCTAAATATGTCCTTTTCTCTGGCCAGTCTCTCCTCAGAAACACTAAATTCATCAAGAAATTCTGGTTTCATGGCTGCTATGTGCATAGCTATTTGTTTTCCAAATTCTTTAAGTACGTTTTCTTCGGCATTGGAGTGTAAAACCACTAAAACCCCTATTTTCCCTAAACTGTCTGATATTTTATTATGCATATAGGAGGCTATTACTCCCTCATCAACTAATTTTATCGTTCTTCCTCGTCTCAACTGAAGATTTTCTCCGATGGCAGTAATTTTGCTAGTGAACTCATCAGCTATCTTCCTACCATCTACATATTGATTCTTTATATTCTCAATA
>JAITAR010000106.1 GCA_031284025.1 Rickettsiales bacterium
CGCTGGAAAAAGAATTTAGAGTTAGAGGCTATCTGATTTTCACTCCTTCAGCATCGCTAGAAACTTCTCTGCTGAGCTACGGCAAATTTAGCGAGGAGGGCGCGGGAATTTTAAATTTAACGATAGATGGTGGCAGCCATCATTTGATAGCTGGCAATTTCGGTCTAACCATGGCTATGGATCTAGCCAATTTCAGACCATTCATATCCCTTGGCGCCAGCTATCTGCTGTCCTATTCCAGTCCAGAGATCTCTGCCAGCTTTAGAGAATACGCCAGCTCGGGCAAATTGAAAAGTAGGGGTACGGAGGTGGGCAAACTGTCTGGCTCTGTGGCTCTGGGTCTGAGCTATCAGTTAAATAAAAATGTGTCAGTTTCTTTGGGTGGCAGCTATAGGGGTGCTAGCGGCTATAGATCATTTTCTGCTGGTGCTGTGGTGGGCTATAGTTTCTAGGATTTGTTAACTACATCAACCGTTGACCCACTAAGTTCCATGAGTTTGTTCAGCCTAGCAGCAAAGTCAGCTGGATTATCTATTGGTTCTCCCTCTAGCATACAGGCTTCATCAAATAACGTTTTGACAATCTCCTGAATTTCTAGAGATCTTTCCAAATTATTTATGTTCTCTCGAATCATTTTTAACAGGCTATGATTTGGATTTATCTCTAAAATTTTGGGTAAGGGAGCCATAATTTGCTTTTGTTCCAGTAAAAATCTCTCTAACTTTATGTCCATGCTCATCTCATCCACTACCAGGCACACTGGACTTTTTGTTAATTTCTTTGAAATTTTTATATCCTTTAGATTGCGAGTTTTCAGGGTATCTTTAAACAATTTTATCAGATCGTCGTAATTATCCTCAGTAACATTCTTAAGGTCACTATCCTTTTCAATCTTCTCATCATCAAATTTCGCAGACTCCTCAGATTCCGTTTCTTCTCCGCGATCTAGATTTTCTATGTCTATATCTGCCTTAGCTATCGATTTGAATTGATAGTCTTTATATTTATTCGTTGCTGTAACCCAAAAGTCATCTACAGTATCACAGAGATACAACACCTCTATCCCTTTCGTCTTAAAACCTTCCACCTGTGGACTATTGTCAACGTTTGAAACCGAATTTCCCGTTATGTAATATATGATCCTCTGCCCTGAAACCATGCGCTCTACGTAGTTCTTTATTCCTATCGGCCTGTCGGTAGACCTACTCGTGTAAAATTTGCATATATCCAACAGTTCATCGTTATTAACGTTATGTTCACAGAGGCCCTCTTTGATCACTGCACCAAAATTATCCCAAAACTTCAGATATTCTTCTGGTTCGCTCTGATCCTTTTTCTCTAATTCGGAAAATATTTTTTTGACCAAAGCCTTTCTAATTTTTTCCACAACGCTGTTATATTGCAAACTCTCTCTGCTGATGTTCAGAGGCAAATCTTGGCTGTCCACAACACCCTGCACAAATCTCAGATATCTAGGCAGTAGCTGCACTCCGTCCTCCGCTATGAATACTCTCTTTATGTAGAGTTTGACTCTGGTATTCATTTCTGGACTAAATAGATCGAAAGTTCTTCGATCCGGAATAAACAGTAAATTTATGAACTCTATATTCCCCTCTACCCTATTGTGTAAAATCATCCACGGCTCTCCGGGCATATGGACTATGTATTTGTAGAATTCATTGTACTGTTCTCTAGAAATTTCCGTCTTGGCTCTGGTCCAAAGAGCTGTGCCCGTATTTATCACTTCAACACTGCTGTCAGTGGAACCCATCTTCAGCCTTATAGGAAAGGCTATGTGGTCCGAATAGGATTTTATAACATGTTTTATGTGGAATTTATCAAGAAAATTATCTCCATCGTCTTTCAGGTGTAGTACTATTTTTGTTCCACGAGAAAATTCTCCTTCGAATTTTCTAACTGCAAACTCACCCTCTCCGTTCGATTCCCAAATATATGTCTCTTCACTGCCAGATTTTCTCGAAATTGCCTCAACTTTTTTAGCTATCATAAAAGAGGAGTAGAAGCCAACGCCAAACTGTCCTATCAGATCCGGGGCATCATGTTCTTTGTCGTTCGGCAACTGCTTTAGAAAGGCTTCGGTTCCAGACTTAGCAATCACACCCAGCTGTTCTATCAGATCAGTGCGATCCATACCTATTCCGCTGTCTCTAATGGATAGAGTTTTCCTCTCTTCATCAATTTCTATCTCTATTTTCAGTTCATCACCATTTGTCAGAAGATCTGAATTTAGAGTAGCCTGATATCTTAGTTTATCACAGGCGTCTGAGGCGTTAGAGACCAGCTCTCTAATAGCTATATCCTTGTTGGTGTAGAGGGAGTGGATCATAAGTTTCAGTATTTTCTTGGTCTCTACTCCAAATTCGAAATTTTGCCTATCGGTCACGGAATTTTTATTTTGCCCTATTGCCTATCATATAGTACCCCCTAGGATGTTTACAAGGTCCAAAACTATCGGAACGACAACAGCGAAGAGTATACTATGACCAACAACACCGCTTCAATTCGAAAATTAATATTCAGAACAAAATGACCGGTGTAAATCCAAGAATCTTCGACCGTAGGTACCAAAACTGGTCCTAGGGACAGACAAAATACAACTTTTCCTACCCTCACATTTAAATCAACCTTCGTGCACTGACTTCCGTCAACCTGACGGTTGCAGATCTAAAAAACTATAGCTAGTGAATCTCTGCGCTAAAAATCTCAATGAACTCATCTGTCTCCTCTTTTAGCTTCACTTAGAAGTCTTACAGCCAATACTCTCAGAAAGGGAAAATTTCAAACGAAAATGGATTGACACCACCGACGGTTCTCCGTAGAGCCTAATTCCTATCAAATGATGAACGATTAAACAAACAAAAAACTACCTTTAGAAAGCTTGGCGGCAACCTAATCTCCCATACCTGAAGTAAAGTACCATCGGCGCAACCTGCGTTTCACTTGCAAGTTCGGAATGTATTGAGTGGTTCCACAGCGCAATAGTCACCAAGCTATCCAAAGATAGTTCAACTAACATAGTAAAAAATGGTCAATACCACCGAATGAAGCTAACCCTTCTTCCAGAAAGGGGAAATGCAGCTGAAATTCTACAAATTTTGAACTACATGCAATTTTCTATCTTAGACAAGAAATCAATCGGGTTATTAGTATTGGTTAGCTCAATGGATTACTCCAATTACACACCCAACCTATCAACGTAGTAGTCTACTACGACCCT
>JAITAR010000033.1 GCA_031284025.1 Rickettsiales bacterium
TTCAAGCAGGATAGGGCAAAAATAATGTGCGATAAAATTATAGATTTTATTTCGAAAAATCCAAATTTCGTTGAGAAAGACTTGGAAAATATCTATCGAAATAAACTAAAGACAAAGGCCATATGGAATATATGGAATAACAGACATGAATATCAGAGAAAATTTTATTCTCTCAGTACTCCCGAGGAGAAGGTTGATTTTCTGCAGACACTGCCAAATATCGGTCCCATAACCAAATATCACATTGCTCGAAATCTAGGGTTGGACTTTGTAAAGTACGACATATGGATACAGCGTCTAGGCACCGCTCTCTGTGGAAGAGCGGACTATGCGGCTAAAGTCAGCAACGTTAAGCTTTTACCAGAGATAAAAGAATGTTGTGACAGAATGATCAATGAGCTACACGAAGAAACTGGAGAAAAAGTAGGTTTTATAGACGTTGTTCTCTGGCGAGCTTGTCAAAAGGGACTGATAAAAATAAAAAACTCTCAGGTATTTATTGATAAAAGTATATAATTTACTTCCATTGACTAATATGAAATCATATCTGGTTTATTGATATACACCAAAAGAGTAAGATTGCTTTTTCGATAAAAATTTATTAACTTTACCTTTGGTATGAAAAATGATTTTTTAGCAATGGATGAAAAAAAACTAAGAAAATTAGAAAAGCTTGCGATGATAGGGATAGAAGACAGGGATCTTAAAAAGATATTAGATCTGGTTAACGCAGATATAGTTGACGTAAAAACTCTCTACGAAATAAACACCGAGGGTCTCGAACCACTGGTTAATCCATACGACATGATTCTGGAGGCCTATGTGGATGAGATTTCTGATGGTGGCCAGAGAGAAGAACTTATGAAAGGTGCTCCGGCCGGTAAATTTGGTTATTTTATAGTTCCAAAGGTAATAGAGGACTAGTGGTCTATGGCTGAATTACTAGAGCTAACACTGGTTCAGGCCAGGAAGAAACTCCTAGCCGGCGAGCTTAGGAGTGTGGAATTGGTTGATGCCTTTATCGACAACATAGAAAAAAGCAGACGTTTAAATGCCTTTATTCTGGATAATTTTGAACAGGCCAGAGATGGAGCAAAAAAATGTGATGCCAATATAGCAACTGGAAAATGCAAAAAGTTGGAAGGAATTCCAATGGGGATAAAGGATGTTTTCTGTACAAAGGGAATAAGAACAACGGCTGGTTCTAGAATATTAGGAAATTTTATACCACCCTATGAGTCTACAGTCACACAAAGATTACAGGACGAAAATTATCTGATGCTTGGCAAGACGAATACGGATGAATTCACCTGCGGTTCTACGACTGCCACCAGTTGCTTTGGTCCTACGGTGAGCTACTATAGGGCTAAAGATGATGAAAGAGATCTAACGCCAGGTGGCAGCTCTGGAGGATCAGCTGCTGCAGTGTCGGCGAAATTGTGTATAGCTGCCATGGGTACCGACACAGGCGGTTCGATAAGACAGCCGGCGGCGCTATGTAATTTGGTGGGGCTGAAGCCAACCTACGGAAGAATATCGAGGTATGGCACAGTTGCCTACGCAAGTTCATTCGACCAGGCTGGACCTCTCACTAGAGATATTGAAGACTGTGCCTATCTGTTGGATATATTATGTGGCTATGATGATAGAGATTCAACTACCTATAGATGCGATCCTACGAATTTTTACGGTAATCTGGAACCTCAAATAAAATCTCAAAAAATTGGAGTGATAAAAGAATTCATGGGACTAGAAAACAAGGTTAGTAAGGATATCTACAGTAAATTCTTTGAGACTGTAGATAAATTTCGCCGTGAAGGCTGTGAAATAATCGAGCTATCGATTCCCACCATAGACTACGTGCCAGAATTGTACATAGTTCTGTCCTATACAGAATTAGCATCAAATCTTGCAAGATACGATGGTGTTAGATATGGTCGCCGGAGCACTGAAAAACTTAATTCGCTGGAGGATTTGTATTTGAAATCCAGATCAGAGGGATTTTGCGATAATATAAAAAAAAGGATTTTACTAGGCTATTTTTTTTCCTCCTCCGAGAACTATGAAAGATATTTTCTTAAGGCTCAGAAGGTCAGAAGAAAATTGGCAAATGAGTTTCTGGATGCTCTGTCCAAAGTTTCTCTCATCATAACCCCAGCAACACCCCAGACAGCCTTTCCTCTAAATCAGAGGGAAGATGAGAAGATAAAGAATATGGAGTCAAATTACCTAAATGACCTCTTCGTTTGTCCTCTTAATATGGCCGGACTGCCGGGTCTAGTTGTTCCGGTAGGATTTGACAGTCGAGACCTGCCAATTGGAGTTCAGCTAATTGGAAAACATTTTGACGAACAAACTATCTTAAATGCAGGTTTGTTTATAGAAAAGAATAGATGAAAATAGACGCCAAAAATACTAGTCAGATCATCAGAGAAATGGCTGAAGTTAGCAAATTCAAAGCCGTACTTCTCTACGGCGAGGATAATTCTTCTCTTGAAATGCGCTACAGAGAAATTGTCGATATATTCAGAGAAAAAAACTACGAGCTAGTAGACCTAACTCCAGAGGATATCAGAGGTAGAGAAGGATTCTTGATTGAAAAATTTGTGTCCATACCAATGTTTTCTAGCGGTACACTATTTAAACTGAAGCTTCTGGGAAAAGGAAATAGTTATAGCAAGTATGTAGAAAATCTATTTAAAAACAATGATTTATCCGGCAATAGTAATTTTCTGCTTATGACCGCCGAATTACTGGACACCAGCTCATCTCTTAGAAAATACGCTGAAAAATCCAGACATATAGCATGTATTCCCTGTTACGAAGAAAATTCACGGGATATCAGCTCTTTTGTTAGGAAGAAATTGAAAGAATATAATTTTAATTTTGACAGTAGTATAGTCGAATACATATCTAGCATTAGCAGCTCTACGGTGATGGTGGCTAATGAGCTATATAAGCTAGATCTATACCTAGGCGAAAGCAGAAATTTGAACATCGATGACATCCGTAATTGCCTTGTAGATACTTCGGTGGCAGATTTGGACAATTTTATTGAAAATTTCTGCTCACTGAGCGTAGAAAAAACATATGAATCGCTAGATAAGATTTTTTGTGGAGGTACGGAGCCAATTGTTGTAGTGAGAACAATGCTGAGGCATTTTTTACTATTGCAGAAAATATATTTTTTACTCGATGGTGGTGATAGTCTGGAAAGTATCTTCATTTCTGAAAGACTTTTCTGGAAATTGCAAATTTCTTTAAAAAGTTACCTGAGAAACTGGAATCTAGAAAAGATTAATTTTATTCTAGAGGAAATGATAGAAGTAGAAAAAAATACGAAATTTAGTCCAAAGGGGCGTATAATACTTGAAAAGTTTATTCTACACTTTCTCATGTCAGAAATCAACAGAAACAGGACTAGGTCTACCTAAATAGCTTAATCGGAGGAACGTAGGCAGTTCAACAATGCAATCATCGACTGTATAGCCTGACTATCACTAGAATCTGTAGATCTTAAATTTAGGCCTATCTAATAGAATGATCTCGTTCGTCTTCGAATTTACGTAGCCCCTTTTGGCCTTACCCATAAGGGTACTAGAAATTATCCTGACTTCGCTGAAAGACATAGTATCTTCACCAACCGCCGTTGCTTCTCTGCCAACTATACCAATCACACCAAAATTTGGGTCATTAATCTGAACAACCGGCCCTTTAATCAGGCCTCTATTTACGTCTTCATAGTCAATCGCGGTAATAGTAACTCTGCGATCTGTGCTATACATAGTCCAATACACCAGACAAAGAACGCAAATAAAGGAGATACACTCAATAAATCTGAAAACAGCTAAATAGAATCGCATACGCTCCTCTGCCGCTTCATATCTGAGATTAGCTGCAACAGCCGTTGCCGTTGAAGCTATAATTGGTCTAGAATCCAAACCTA
>JAITAR010000049.1 GCA_031284025.1 Rickettsiales bacterium
TAGAGTTAGAGGCTATCTGATTTTCACTCCTTCGGCATCGCTAGAAACTTCTCTGCTGAGTTACGGCAAATTTAGCGAAGAAGGTGCAGGAGTTTTAAATTTAACGATAGACGGTGGCAGCCATCATTTGATAGCTGGCAGTTTAAATTTGACTATGGCTATGGATCTGGCCAATTTCAGACCATTCATATCCCTTGGCACCAGCTATCTACTGTCCTATTCCAGTCCAGAGATCTCTGCCAGCTTTAGAGAATACTCCAGCTCTGGCAAATTGAAAAGTAGGGGTACGGATGTGGGCAAACTGTCTGGCTCTGTGGCTCTGGGCTGCAGCTATGAGTTGAATAAAAATGTGTCAGTTTCTTTGGGTGGCAGCTATAGGGGTGCCAGTGGCTATAGATCTTTTTCTGTTGGTGCTGTGGTGGGCTATAGTTTCTGAGTAGGAGAAAATGAATGGTTTTATAAACCATACTTAATAGCAACACCAAAGGCAAATGACTCATAGTTGTTGGTGCTTTGACAAACTCTATCATAGAGAAATACAAACGATTAGTTAATTTGTAGTTGAAGTTCAGAGCTACAGAACATCAGTATCTACCACAGTACCTTTAAATTTGTAGTTTGACTGTTCCCCAAAGCTGGCGAAAATCTCTGAGTCGTTCTGTACCGGAATATATTTAATTCCCAAAAAGATAAATGGTCTAAATTTGTCTAGATCCATAGCCATGGTCAAATTTAAACTGCCAGCCACCAGGTGATGGTTGTCACCATCCATCGAAAGACCTAGAACTCCTGCACCCTCTCCTCGCTAAATTATGCTATAGTCCGCAGATCCACTGTCTGCAGTTGATATTTCTGCTGTTTTCTCTTTGTACCCTTTTTTCTTTCTATGACATTTCGGCTCCGTCCGCTACTGCGACATTAAAGAGAAACAACACTATCAGACTAAAGCGAAAAACAAAATTTGAAAAAGGGGCTGCCCAATAATATTTAATTCGGTATGCTGTTGTTTCTGCGTTTTTTCCTGGTCAGCAGGCAGTCATTGATCAAATATAGCACTGCGCCACAGAATATGCTACTGTCCGCCAGATTAAACGATGGCCAATGATATTGGCCTAGGTGTATATCTATGAAATCAACAACAGCTCCGTACAGAATACGATCTAGAGCGTTGCCCAGAGCGCCACCGAGAATTAATGACATATATAGTCCATCGCCGATACTCTGGGAATTCCACAGAAGAAAAATTAGTAAAGCGGAAGTTAGCAGAGCCGAAACTAGCAGAAATGCTGGTATAAACCTAACGTTGGCAAATACGCCAAAACTACCACCTCTGTTCCAAACTAATACTATGCTGAGCAACCTAGATATATCAAATTTTCCATAGTCACCGTTGGCGGTCGGAGAATTACTAGCTAGCGCAGCTATTATCATGTCCTTACTGAGTCGATCTGCCACCACTATAGCCACTGCTATAGCAGTGGCGAAAAAGAATATCTTCTTCCGTATAATCTTCTGTTTAAAAATCATATCTATTTTTGGTTAATTTTCTAACTAAGGGGATATTTATCTTCACAACTAATCCTCCCAGAGTTTTTGATTTTTCAAAATAAACTCTGCCTCTGTGCATTTCAACGACATGCTGAACTACTGACAGCCCAAGGCCAAAATTATTTTCATCACTATCTTTGGTTCTGTAAAATGGTTTTTTTATTTTTTTTACTAGATCTTTGGCTAGACCCTTACCATCATCTTCTACTTCTATGACTAGACCGTAGTTTGTCGTCTTTACAAGAATGTTTATTTTTTTATGTCGGTACCTCAGTGAATTGTTTATTATATTATTCATACATCTCTTGAAAGAATCAATTTTCAGATAGGCTTTTCCCCCTCCGGCCAGATCAAAATTCAAAAATATATTATCATAGTTGCTGCGTCTGTAATCATCGACGATGTTGCTGAAAAATTGTTTCAGATCGGTCAGACAATAGTTCCCTTCTATTTCGCCCCGGGCGAACAGCAGATATTCTCCAATCATTTTTTCCATTTCTTCCAAATCCTGCTTAAGAGGGGTAGCTATTTCTTCATCGCCTATGAATTCAGCCTGTAATTTTATTCTGGTGAGAGGAGTTCTTAAATCGTGGGATATTTGTGCTAGCATGGTAGTACGCGCATTTATGAGACTTCTCATTTTTCTGACGACATTGAGAAACGCTAGACCAACTTCTCTCACCTCCTTTGCTCCCGTTGGCTTGAAATCAACATTATCTTTTTCTAGGTAGGAAAAATCATTTGCAAAATTTTTGAGCAGTTCTATGGATTTGACCTGCTTTTTCATGAAGATAAATGCTGTGCCAGCTATCACTATAAATGAGATGGCATTCCAAAAAATCATCAGACTAACTTTGGGGATAGAAATGGCACCTTTGCTTATTTCATATTCTAGTGTACCGGTGGGTTTAACTATACGAACTTTAAATCTATCGTCGCCAATCCCGAAAAAATCCATGTGATCTGAAATTGTTCTGCGAAGATCGATTATAAATTGCTCTACCGGATTAGAAAAAAATATCATTCTGTGTATGCCGATGTCAAAAATATTCTCTCTATTCTGATAGTTTTTATTCAACAGCTCTATTCTAAAATCGCCGGATAAATTCACACTGTCAAAAAACAATTTTTGGTCGCAGGCGTATTTTACACATCTATCATATTTTAGATTTACAGTTTCTATTTTTTTTACCAGCGTTTCTATATTTCTCCTCATGGTTCTATTTCCATATCTGCGGAAAAATATGTATATGGAGGCTACCTGCAGCAAAAACATCGGCACTATGACTATCATCATAAATCTATAGAAGAGACTATTTGGAAGGATTTTTCTCAGATTCTGCAGTGGTCTCCTCATCATAGCTAGAAATCTAATTCGCTGTAATACTTAGATGGCCTGTAGCCAGGTATTTTATCAAAAAGTATGTTTTTGAAACCTTTTTTTGATTTAATTATACGATACCATTCCCTTAGCTTTAGATATTTATTCCACTCTACGTAGCCCAGATAGTCTATCACTGATAGCTGGGTGGCAGCGGCTATATCGGCTATGGTGAATGATTCGGAAGCTAACCATTTTCTTTTGCTGAGGATGTATTCGATATATTTTATGTGTGAATCCAGATTTTTAAGAGCTATGGACAGCTTGTCAGTGTTTATGCGACTGACACCTGTGAGTGCGTTTAGAAATGTCTCATCTATTATATACCTGGAAACCTCCTGGTAGAATTTTTTATCGAACCACATGTGTAATCTCTGAATCTCATATTTTTCTCTAAGATTTGTTCCCATGAAATCAAAGTAATTTAGTTCGTCCGCGTCCTTCTCTACACCATTTA